>DATITS010000280.1:0-35237 GCA_035467535.1 Desulfobacterales bacterium | reverse complement strand
CGACCAGCGCGGAGGCGATTTCGCCGGCCTGATGCCCCCCCATGCCGTCGGCCACAAGGTAGAGCCCCATGGCATCATCGACAAAGATGCGGTCTTCGTTGGCCTCGCGTTTTTTGCCTATGTCGGAAATTCCTGCCGATTCAACGATAACCATATCCGTCTATTTTATTCGCAAACGGCGGGGAGGTCAAGTTGACCAAAGGCTGTTTTCGATTCAACTCGATGCCATTCAAGGCCTTTTGACGTGTTGGCGCTTCCGGGGCGTGCTGGAACCGTCACGCGCAGATGACGATGCCACAGACGGGGAGACACGCTAGTGAACATCTACCTGATCGGCTATCGCGGGGCAGGGAAAACCGCCGTGGGCCGATGCCTGTCCGCCGCTCTCGGCCGTCCCTTTTGTGACATGGACGAGGAACTGGTTCGGCGCTGTGGCGGGACCATCCGGGAGTTTGTCGGGCGGCATGGCTGGCCGGCCTTCCGCCGAGACGAAAAAATCCTGCTCCAGGAAATTGCCCGCCAGAGCGGACGGGTGGTCTCCACCGGCGGCGGGGTCGTGCTGGACGCGGAAAACGTCTCCGCCATGCGCCGCAGCGGCCGGGTGATCTGGCTGCGTGCCGCCGCGCAAACGCTTCAGGAGCGGCTGCAGGCGGATGCGGGCACGCCGGACTTCCGCCCGGCCCTGTGTGCCTCGATCCCGCTCGACGCGGAAATCCGGGGCACCCTATCCGAGCGCACGCCGCTCTACCGGCAGGCCATGGATTTCAGCGTCGCTACCGACGGGCGGCCCGTGGAGGAGATCTGTCGGATCATATCGGAGCATCTGGAGGCCGCCGCACCCATGCGCCCCGCGTCACGGCCCTGATCTTAGACCTTCCGTGCTGTCCGGGGTTTCCCCTCTTGACAAAATCAAACGATTTAAGTAGGTTTGCGCGTGTTTGACGAAACGGTCGTAACGCTCAGACTCTCAACCGGACTCAAGGGAGCTTCGGATTCATGACGCTGACCAAGGCGAGCATTGTCGATGCGATCCACCAGGAACTCGGCTTTCCCAAGAACCGCTCGGCTGAGCTTTTGGAGTTGCTGCTGGAACTGATGAAAAACAAACTTCAAAACAATGAAAACGTCCTCATCAGCGGATTCGGCAAGTTTTGCGTGAAGCAAAAGAGACAGCGCCGCGGGCGAAACCCCGCGACCGGCGAAGACATGACGCTCGCCCGGCGCAGGGTGATCACATTCCGCTGCTCCCATCTGCTGCGGAAAAAAATCAACCACGAGACCTCCGGCTAAGACCCATCCACCCACAATGAATGTGCTTCTCCTCCGGTGGTTGACCCTGACCTTGGCCGTCATCCTGACGGCTTACCTGCTGGACGGCATCCGCATCAGCGGTTTCTTCTCCGCCGTTTTTGCCGCCGCGGCCCTGGCCACCCTGAACACTTTTTTAAGGCCGGTCATTCTCGTCCTCACCCTGCCCATCAACGTCATGACGCTTGGGCTGTTCACCTTCGTGATCAACGCGGTCCTGTTGAAAATGGCCTCGGTGGTCATTCCGGGCTTCGACGTCATCGGTTTCTGGCCGGCCGTCTGGGGTTCGCTCCTGATCAGTATCGTGGCCGGACTGCTGAACCGGTTCTTCGCCGAGCCCCAGCCGCCTCGAACACCGGGGACCCGTCCGGACGACCCGGCGAAGGTCGTCGACCTCGAAAACAAAGGCGACAACCGCTGGGAGTGACCGCGCGGTAAAGGCGGTTCACGGTTCACGGTTCACGGTTCAAGGTTGATGAATGATCTCCACCTCTTTCTTTTGAACCGTGAACCGTGAACGTTGAACCCTGAACCCATAGTCATTACAAAGGATTATTGTGGCAGGGCTTCACATCTTCACCAGCAACCGCATGGAAGTGCTGATCGAACAGTTGGCGGACCGGGTGTGCGAGCCGCCCGCTTCGCCGTTGGCCCCGGAAATCATCGTGGTCCAGAGCCGCGGCATGGAGCGGTATATCACCATGGAACTCGCGCGCCGCAACGGGATTTGCGCCAACGTCGAATTCCCTTTTCCCAACGCCTTCCTGGAGCGCATTTTCCGCACCCTCTCCGATACCCCCGACGGGCAGTCGGCCTTTGACCCGCATGTGCTCGCCTTCCGCATCATGGCGATTCTGCCTGGTTTTCTCGATCGCCCGGACTTTGCGGAACTGCGGACCTACCTGGCGGAAGACCGTCACCAGCTCAAACTCTTTCAGTTGTCCGGCAAGCTGGCCGGCCTCTTTGACCAGTATGCGGTCTTCCGGCCCGACATGCTGCTCGGCTGGGAGCAGGGGAGCGTTGCGCCCGACCGGACCCATCGCTGGCAGTCGCAGCTGTGGCGAACGCTGGCAGGGGAAACCCCGGCCCCGCACCGCACCCGTGTGAAAGACCTGCTCCTGCACGCCATGCGCCGCGGGCTCGACGACCGCCACCGGCTGCCGGAGCGGGTTTCGATGTTCGGGATCTCCTACCTGCCGCCCTTTTATCTAAACGCCTTCGCGGAACTTGCCCCGGTCATCCGGGTGCACCTGTTCCTGCTGAATCCCTGCCGGGAATATTGGGCCGAGATTGCCTCGCCGCGGGAGATGCACGCTATCGAGCGCCGCTATTCCGAGGCCGGTGTTGCCGGACCGGAGCTGCACCTTGAGCCGGGGCACCGCCTGCTATCCTCTCTGGGCGCTCTGGGTCGGGATTTTTTTGAAATGATCGCAGGCTTCGGCGCGCCGCAGGAGGACCGGTTCGAGGAGCCGGCCGGCGACACGGTGCTGGCACGGCTGCAGGCCGACATCCTGAACCTGCAGGCCCCCGCACCCGGCGCCGCCAGCCCCGCTGACGACTCCATTCGGATTCACTCCTGCCACAGCCCCATGCGGGAGATCGAGGTCCTTCGCGACCAGCTCCTGGATATGTTTGCGCAAGACCCGGGCCTGCGCCCGCAGGACATCGTCGTGATGGCGCCCGACATCGCCGCCTACGCGCCTTACATCTCGGCCGTTTTCGGCTCCGAAACCGAGGAGCGCCTGCGGATTCCCTTTAGCATCGCCGACCGCGGCCCGATCGGCGCGCATCGCCTGGAAACCGGGTTTTTCGCACTGCTCGATCTCAAGGGCAGCCGCTTCGGCGCCTCGGAGATCCTGGGATTGCTGGAGTTCCCGGGGGTCAAGGAAAAAGCCGGGCTCTCCGAGACCGACCTGCCGCTGATCGAGCGCTGGGTGCGGCATGCCAACATCCGCTGGGGGGAAGATGCCCATAGTCTTCAGACGCTGGGACTTCCCGGCCAGGCCCACAACACCTGGAAAGCCGGAATCGAGCGGCTGCTTCTCGGCTATGCCATGCCCTCCCGCGGCGCGGACGTCTTCAACGGAATCCTGGCCGTCGACGCCATGGAAGGCGGCGAAACGCACGCGCTCGGGAACTTCCTGGACTTTCTGGCCCGAACCTTCGAACTGGCCCGCAACTTAGAGCGGCGCCAGTCGCTGGGGGGCTGGCGGTCGCTGCTCAAAGCGGCCCTGAACGGCTTTTTCCAATCGGATGAAACAACGGAACCGGAATTTCAAAAAATCGAACGGCTGCTCGATGAACTGGCCGGCTTCGAGGATTCCGCCGGGTTTGGCTCGCACGTCGGGATCGAGGTGGTGGAAGCGTTCCTGGCGGACCGGGCGGAGTCGGCCCGCATCGGCCACGGCTTTCTCACCGGCGGAGTGACCTTCTGCGCGATGCTGCCCATGCGCACCATTCCCTTCAAAGTCGTCTGCCTGGTGGGCATGAACCATGATGCCTTCCCGCGGGAGCACCGGGTGCTGCCCTTCGACCTGATGGCGCGAACCCCCCGGCGCGGCGACCGCTCCCGTCGCAACGACGACAAATATCTGTTTCTCGAGTCGATTCTCTCTGCACGCCGCCGGCTTTACATCAGCTACGTCGGGCAGGGCATTCAGGACAACAGCCGCCGTCCCCCATCGGTGCTGGTGAGCGAGCTGATCGACACGCTCGCACCCGGCGGCGTGCTTCCGGAAGGCGCAACACCGGCCGGTCTGGTCACGGAGCACCGCCTGCAGTCGTTCTCGCGCGCCTACTTCCAGTGCGATGCTGCGCTCTTCAGCTATTCCCGCGAAGACCTGGCGGCATGCTCCGGCGGGAGCCCGCGGGGCGTCCCGGACCCGTTTTTCCGCCGTGCTCTGCCGCTGGGCGCAGAGGATGCCGAGCGCTGGCGTGCGGTCACGGTCGAGGCACTGAGCGCGTTTTTCGCGGGCCCGGCCCGTTTCCTGGTTCAAAACCGCCTCGGCATCCGTCTCGAAAAAGAGGCGGCCCTGATAGACGAGAGCGAGCCGTTCGCTCTGGATTCCCTGAGCGCCTACCGCCTGGGGCAGACGATGCTGCAACACCGTCTGGCCGGGAGCGATCCCATGGAACTGCTCGAGGTGTTTCGCGCGGCCGGCGATCTGCCGCACGGGCGCGTGGGGGACTACCTGTTCACGCGCCTGAGCGCCGACGTCGACGCGTTTGCCTCCCGGGTGAAAGAGCTGCTGCCGCCCGGGGCGACCGAACCCGTGGACGTCGCGCACGAGATCGGCGGGTTCCACGTGACCGGCCGCCTGACCGGGCTCTCGGTCCAAGGCTGTGTCCGGATGCGCTATGCCGGCATCAAGGCCAAAGACTTCCTCACGCTCTGGCTGCAGCACCTGCTGTTGTGCCTGGCCGCGCCCGGCGTGCCGGAGCGGTGCAGCCTGCTGATCGGCAAAGGTCAGGCCTGGGCCTTCGGGCCGCTGGCCGGGGCCGCGCCGATTCTCGAGACCCTGCTCGATGTCTACCGGCGCGGGCTCCTGGAACCGCTGCCCTTTTTCCCGGAATCCTCCCGGGCCTTTTTCGAAAAGATCGCGGAGCAGGCCAACGCTGAGCCGCAGGCCCTGGCCGCCGCCCGCCGCCATTGGTTCGGGAGCGACTACGCGCCGGGGGAATGCGACAACCCTTATCACCGGTTGTGCTTCGGTGACAGCGACCCGCTGGCGGACGACTTCAAACGTCTGGCCGTTGCGGTATTTCAACCGCTGTTCGAGCATGTCCGGGAAATTTCCGGGTGAGCGGGGCATGGACATCGGATCCCTCATACGCATTGCGCTGAACGCCGGCGACGAGAAGCGGTTCCGCGAGGAGATGCCCCTGCAAGCCGGCGATCTGCTGCGACTGAAGGTGATCGACGTGCGCGAGAATAACCGCGCGCTGGTGGATTTCGGAAACTTCAGGGCTCTTGCCGAGGTCGGCTTCCCGGTGTCCGACGGCGATGAATTAACGGTGAAGGTGATCGACACCAAGGGCCAGCTGCGCCTGACGCTCGTTGCGCCGGGCGCTGAAACGGCCCCGGCGCCGGCAGCGGCCGAGCCGGTGAGGCCCTTTGCCACGCAAAGCCTGACACAGCTCCGGTTGCAGCTGGAGCAGGTCGCGGAGGTGATCGCGAGGCCCTCCGGCCAGGCCGTCTCGGCTGCGTTCCGCAGCGCCATCGAAGAGCTGCGGCTGTTTCTCGAGCCGCTGCAGACGGATGCCGGCGCCGCCCTGACGACGCCCCGGGTGCGATCGCTGTGTGAAGACTCCGGTATTTTTTTCGAAAAACGCCTCGAAATCGCACTGTCCCGGACCGCCGCCGAGGGCGACGCCGCCGGGCCGCCGGCAGCCGATCATCCGCAGGTCCAGCGCATCGTGGCCGAGGACCTGAAGGCGCGGCTGTCGGCCATCACGCATTTATTTGAAAGCCAGGCGGCGGATCTGCCCGCGGCGGGGTCGCGCGCGGCCGCCGCCTTCGTCGCCTCCGCGGACGAACTGCTCAATGAGATCGTTCGGCAGCAGGAACGGATCGCGGCCCGCCGCGACGAGGCGGACGCATTTCAGGTGATCCATTTTTCACTGCCGCTCAAAGACGCCGGCGAGGGGGCCCGGCTCAAGATCGGCTACCCCAGCCGGCGCCAGGGAGCGACCCGGGAGGGTTTCCGGGCGGCCTTGCTCCTTGCGCTCGATCGGCTGGGCCCGACGCGGATCGACCTCTTCATGCTGGAGCGCAGCCTGAGCCTGACATTTTTCGTCACATCCAGAACGGCGCAGGAAGCCATAGAGGCCCAGGCGGGCGACCTCAAACCCGTGCTCGAAACCCTCTTCGACAACGTGAGTGTGAGCGTCTGCGTTTCGGAAAAAAAAATCGCCGACTTCGAATACGAGGACCAGCTTCCGGCCGGGGGCCGGCGGCTGGACGTGCGCGCATGACATCACCCAAACCGCCGAAGGCCGTCGCCTTGAAATACGAGCGTTCGAAGGACGCCGCCCCCCGGGTCGTGGCCAAGGGCCGGGGGCACGTGGCCGAGTCCATCACGGCGCTCGCCCGCGAGCACCACGTGCCGATCGTTGCCGACCGGAACCTGGTGGAGGTGCTGGAGGCGCTGGATATCCATCTGGAGATCCCGCCCGAGCTTTACCGGGCCGTGGCCGAGGTCCTCGCCTTCGTCTACCGGATCGACGGGAAATTGAAAACGCCGTGAACGCATTCGACGCACGCAGTGTCGCGCTGGAGGGGAGCAACCTGATCGAGGCGGCTGCCGGCACCGGCAAGACGCATTCGATCGAGGGCCTTTTCGTCCGGCTCATTGTCGAGCAACACCTCCCGGTGGAGCAGATCCTGACGGTGACCTTCACGCAGGCGGCCACGGCCGAGCTGCGCCAGCGCATTTACCAGCGTCTGGTGAAGGCCATCCGGGAGTTGGAGACCGGCGCCCGGCAGGGCGGCCCGGAAGCGCCGCAACCGGCGCTGGCAAGCGCACGGGTCCGGCAGGCGCTGATGGATTTCGACCAGGCGGCCATCTACACCATCCACGGTTTCTGCCAGCGCATCCTGCATGAATACGCTTTCGAGACCGGCAGCCCCTTCGACGCCGAACTGGTGCCGAACCAGAGCCGCTTCCTGCGTGACATCGCGCAGGACTTCTGGCGGCTGCACGTCTGCCCGGCGCCGGTCGAGTTCATCGCCTACGCCTGGGAGATGCTCAAGGGGCCGTCGCGGTTCATGGAGCTGCTCGCTACGATCAAGTCGCCCGATGTGCACATCATCCCGTCCCTGACAGAGGGCGGCCTCGACCACCTCGAGGGCTACCGCGATGCGTTCGGCCGCCTGCAGATCGACTGGCCGCAGGCGCGGGCGGAAGCCGTCGAAATCTTGAAGGCGGCGGCCCTGGACGGCCGGCATTACGGCAGCCTGGAATCCGCCGGCCCGAATGGTGCGCTGACCCGCCGGGATCTGACCATCACGGCGCTGGCCGAGTCCCTGGATGCGTTCCTCTCATCGCCGGTACCGGTCTTCCCACCGTTCAAGCGCTTCAACTGTCTTAGCTCCGAATTCCTGGCAGCCAAGACGCGCCCGCGGAAGGCCGTGCCCCGTCACGCCGTTTTCGACCTCTGCCACCGGGTGCTGGGCGA
Organism: Desulfobacterales bacterium; assembly: GCA_035467535.1. Taxonomy (GTDB): domain Bacteria; phylum Desulfobacterota; class Desulfobacteria; order Desulfobacterales; family SpSt-501; genus SpSt-501. The sequence continues at coordinate 27,752 of DATITS010000280.1, read as the reverse complement.
GGCGGTCGCCCTGGAAGGCGAAATGGCCCGGCACCTTTCACGCCTCAAGGTCCGCCTGATCGAGTTCGCCCGCTCAGAGCTTGCGCGCCGAAAGCAGGAGCGCAATGTCCAGTCCTTCGACGACCTGCTGCTGCAGGCGGCCCGGGCGGCGGCGGCAGCGCCGGCGACGGGCGGGCTGATCGAATCCGTCCGGCGAAAATACCGGGCGGTCCTCGTCGACGAGTTCCAGGACACCGACGAGCTGCAGGTCACGATTTTTTCGCGGATGTTTGCCGACGGGCAACGGCCGCTCTTCCTGATCGGCGACCCCAAGCAGGCGATCTACGGGTTTCGCGGGGCGGACATCTTCTCCTATCTCAAGGCAGCCCGCAATGTCTCAGCGACTTACACCCTTACCGAGAATTGGCGCGCGGTGCCCGGACTGGTCTCCGCCCTCAACACCATTTTCTCTCAAACCGAGCACCCCTTCCTGTTTCCGGAGATAGCGTTCCGGCCGGCCACGGCGGCAGCCAAAGCGGCGGACCGCCGGACGCCGTTCGTCATCTGGTACCTCGATTCCCGAAAGGTGCGGGAGGATGGCAAGCCCGTCAATTCGGGCGACTGCCAGGAGCTGATCGCCAACGCCGTGGCCGGGGAAATTCAACGCCTGACGCGGGCGCCGCGCGACCCGCTGCCGGCAGGCGACATCGCCGTGCTGGTGCGCACGAACGCGCAGGCCCAGGTCGTGAAGCAGCACTTGTCCGCCGCCGGAATCCCCGCAGTGGTGTGCAGCACCGGCAACATTTTCGACACGCACGAAGCCGAGGAGATGCAACGCGTCCTCGCCAGCATGGCCGATCCCTCCGGCATCGGCCGGCTCAAGGCCGCGCTCGCCACCGACATCCTGGGCGTGCATGCGGACGAGATCGCGGCCGCCAACCGGGAGCCGGACGGGTGGGAGGAACGGCTTTCCCGGGCACGGGACTATTTTCTGGTCTGGCACCGGCAGGGGTTCATGCCCATGTTTCGCCGCCTGCTCGCCGGGGAGCGCGTGAAAGAACGACTGCTGCGCTTCCCGGACGGAGAGCGGCGCCTGACCAATCTTCTGCACATCGGGGAGTTGCTGCACCAGGCCGCCGGCGAGAACAACCTCGGGATGACCGGCCTGCTGAAGTGGCTTGCCGAACAGTGCGACCCGTCGACCCCGCGGCTCGAGGAGCACCAGCTGCGGCTCGAAAGCGATGAAGCGGCGGTCAAGATCGTGACCGTCCACAAGAGCAAAGGGCTGGAGTACCGCGTGGTGTTCTGCCCGTTTGCGTGGTCCGGGTCCAGCGCCCGCGGACAAGAGGTCTTCTTCCACGACCCGGCCGCCGAGCGCCGCCTCACGCTCGACCTGGGCGGCGAGGATTTCGCGCTCAGCCGCCGATACGCCGAAGCCGAGACGCTCTCCGAGAACCTGAGGCTGCTCTACGTGGCCCTCACGCGCGCCAAGGAGCGTTGCTACCTCGTCTGGGGTCGCATCAACACCTCCGAGACATCCGCGCCGGCGTATCTCTTCCACTTTCGTGACGGAGGGGACCGCGCAGACCCGGACATCGTCGAACGCATGAAACGGGCGTTGAAAGCCGCGTCCGATGACGACCTCCTGCAGGACCTGGCAGCGTTGGCGGCGCGCTCCCAGAAAACGATCGATGTCCGGCCGCTGCCGGACGCACCGCTAAAACGAGCGCCATCGGCGGCGGATGACTCCGCAACGCTTTGCGGCCGCCAGTTTACAGGCAAGCTCGACCGGTCATGGAGAATCGCAAGCTATTCCGCGCTGGTCTCCGGCGCCGGAGCGGATATCGATGCCGCGGACCGCGACGGGCTGCGCGCGTTTCAGACCGCTGCCGCGGACCCGGGCGGGCCTCACCCTGCAGATGCAGCGGGCCTCGACCTGTTTGCGTTCCCGAAGGGCAGCCGCGCCGGCAACTTCTTTCACGCCGTCCTCGAACACGCCGACTTCGGCACCTGGCAGAGCGCCGCGACTGACGCCCTGGTCGGCCGCATGCTCGCCCAGTTCGGGTATGGGGCGGAATGGCGCGCGGCGGTCACGCGCATGATCGGCGAAGTGGCCGGGCTGGCCCTCTTTGCCGGGGCACCCGGGCTCACCCTGGCCGGCATCGCAGCCTCCGGACGCGTGAACGAGATGGAATTCTACTATCCGCTTAACCCCGTCACCCCCGAGCGCCTGCGGGAGGTGTTCCGGGACCACGGGCGGACGGAGGCCGGAGGCGGCTTTGCGGACCGCATCGACCGGCTGACGTTCGCGCCGATGCAGGGTTTCATGCGGGGGTTCATCGACATGGTCTTCCATCACGGAGAGCGCTACTACCTTGTGGACTGGAAGTCCAACCACCTGGGGCACGGGTACGACGCCTATCACGCGAGCCGACTCAGTACACCCATGCAGGAGGAGCTCTACACCCTGCAGTACCACATCTACACGCTGGCGCTGCATCAGTATCTGCGGCGGCGACTGCCGGACTACCGCTACGAGCGGCATTTCGGCGGTGTGGCCTACGTGTTCCTGCGCGGCGTGGACTGCCGGCGCGGCCCGGAATTCGGCCTCTTTGTCGACACGCCGCACCCTGACCTCGTGCACGCGCTCGGCAGCGCATTGATCCCGAACTATGAGTGATCCGAATCACGGCCCATTTTTCGCACCCCTGGACCTGCACTTCGCGCGGTTCCTCGCTCGTTATGCGAGCGCCGGAGCCGAGGAGGTGTTCCTGGCCGCGGCCCTGGTGAGCCGGGCAACCGGTGCCGGCGACGTCTGCCTGGACCTGGCCGCCGTGGCCGGTCGACCGCTGCCGGCCGCCGCCGGCTTCGATTCCCCCGCGGTCTTCCCGGAGCTGGGCGCCTGGATTGTAGCGCTGCGGTCCTCCGCAGTGGTGGGCTTGCCGGGGCAGAAGCGGCCGCTTGTGCTCGATTACGGCAGCCGGCTCTACCTGCGCCGCTACTGGGAGTACGAACACGCGGCCGCGGAGAGTGTGCAGCTGCGGGCCGGCGAGGCGGCCGAGGACTTGGACATCGGTCGCCTGCGGCAAGCCCTCGCAGACGTGTTTCCGGATGGTGCCGGCGAGGAAAACAACTGGCAGAAAACCGCGGCCGCCATCGCCGCGCTCAAACGCTTCAGCGTGATCACGGGCGGCCCCGGGACCGGCAAGACCTTCACGATCGCCCGGCTGCTGGTCCTTCTGATGGAGCAAGTCCCGGAGTGCCGGCTGCGCATCCACCTCGCAGCGCCCACGGGCAAGGCCGCCGCCCGCATGCGGGAGTCCCTGAAACAGGCCCGGGAAGAGCTGCGCGGCCGCCACCCGGCTGCGGATCGACTCCCGGAGGAGGTCCACACCCTGCACCGGCTGCTGAAAACGCTGCCCGGCTCCCCGTACTTCCGGCATAACCGTGAAAACCCTCTTGAAACCGACATCGTCGTGGTGGACGAGGCGTCCATGGTGGACATGGCGCTGATGGCCAAGTTGCTGGAGGCGGTCCCGTCCGCCGCACGCCTGGTCCTCGTGGGCGACAAGGACCAACTGGCGTCGGTCGAGGCCGGCTCGGTCCTGGGCGACATCTGCGACCGCGACCGGGTGCACGGCTTTTCGGCCGAATTCTGCGAAACGCTGCAGCAGACGACCGGGCAGCGGTTCGATGCGCGGTCCGGCAGCCCTTCGGGTCTTCAGGACTGCATGGTCCAACTTCGCAACAGCTTCCGTTTTTCAGCAGGCAGCGCGATCGGTGAGCTGAGCCGGGCCGTGAACCGTGGCGATGCCGGTCGGGTCTTGGAAATCCTGGACACGCCCGGGGAGGATTCGATCGTCTGGCTGGACCCCGACGCGGGTTCGCGCGCGCCGCTCGAACTGCAGCGCCTGATCCTCAGCGGCACCGCAGCCTGCTTCCGGCAGGATACGCCCGCGGCGGCCCTCCGGGAACTCAATCGTTTCAAGATCCTCTGCGCACACAAGGCCGGGCCGCACGGGGTGGATGCCATCAACCGGGCCGCGGAGCAGATGCTGGTGCGGCAGGGGCTGATGCGGCCGGAGGCCGCTGCGGCAAGCCCCTGGTACGCGCACCGGCCGGTGCTGGTCACCCGCAACGATTATGCGCTCGGCCTCTTCAACGGCGACATCGGGATGACCCTGCCCGATGATGCGTCCGCCGGCCGCGGGCTCTTCGTTTTTTTTCCCGCAGGCCCCGGAGAGACCCGCCGCTTCCTGCCTTACCGGCTGCCGGAGCACGAAACGGTCTACGCCATGACCGTCCACAAAAGCCAGGGCTCCGAGTTCGACGAGGTGCTGCTGATCCTGCCGGACCGGGACTCGCCGGTCCTGACCCGCGAGCTGGTCTACACGGCCCTGACCCGGGCCCGCAAAACCGTCACCATCTGGGCCCGGCGCTCCATCCTCGGCGCAGCCATCGCGCGCCGGATCGAGCGAACGTCCGGGTTGCGGGACGCCCTGTGGGGAAAGGGGTGAGGCGGTCGCCCGGTGTTGTCCCATCACGGCAGCTGTGTTAGTTTCAAGCGTGATGGCTTCGTAAATAGTCCAATTTCGGCGTTGCGCTTCAGCGCGTTGTCGCTGCGGCGTACATGAAGTACGCCTCACGCCACGCTCCTCGCGCGCCTTGAACGTGGCCTCTTTACAAAGCCATCGATTCGGATGACCACTTAAGAGTTCGTCAAGCAAGTAGAATCTTCATCCATGCGGAGACTCCTATGCGCACAGGCATCGGCTTTGATTTTCATCGGCTCGTGGCGAATCGCGCCCTCGTCCTCGGCGGGGTCCGCATTCCCTGGGAAAAGGGGTTGCTCGGCCATTCCGACGCCGACGCGTTGATCCACGCCGTCTGCGACGCGCTCCTGGGCGCCGCGGGCTTGGGCGACATCGGGATGCATTTCCCGGACACCGACCCGCGCTTCAAAGGCATTGCCAGCATCGCCCTGCTGCAGTCGACCCAGCGCATGGTCGATGAAAAAGGACTGCGCGTGGTCAACGTGGACGCGATCGTTTTGGCCGACGCCCCTCAGATGGCGCCCCACCGCCTGCGGATGCAGGAGAACATCGCGAGCGCGCTCGACATTCCGTCCGAGGCCGTCAACATCAAGGCCACCACCACGGAAGGCTGCGGCATGATCGGCCGCGGCGAGGGGATCGGCGCCATGGCCACGGTGCTGCTCACGCGGAAGCGCACGCAGGAGGATGGCTGAAGGTCGTGGGCGCTTTCGTTCTGAAATCCGATTTCCAACCCAGCGGTGACCAGCCGGCCGGAATTGAAAAGCTGGCCGCGAACCTGCTGGCCGGGAAGAAGCACAACGTGCTCCTGGGCGTGACCGGCTCCGGGAAGACCTTCACGATGGCGCACCTCATCGCGCGGCTGGACCGGCCGACCCTGGTCATCGCCCCAAACAAGACCCTGGCGGCGCAGCTATACCAGGAGTTCCGCCTGCTGCTGCCCGACAACGCGGTCGAGTATTTCGTCAGCTATTACGATTACTACCAGCCCGAAGCCTACATTCCCGCATCGGACACCTACATCACGAAAGACTCCTCCATCAACGACATGATCGACAAGCTGCGCCACTCCGCCACGCGCTCGGTCCTGTCGCGGCGCGACATCGTGGTGGTGGCCAGCGTCTCGTGCATTTACGGCCTGGGGGCGCCGGAAGACTACCTGGCGCTGCGGGTGGAGATCGAGGCGGAGGCGGAGTTGAGCCGCGAGCGGCTTCTTTCCGACCTGGTCGCCATGCACTACGAGCGCAACGACACCGACTTCCACCGCGGAACCTTCCGGGTGCGGGGGGACCGGGTGGAGATTTTCCCGGCCTACGAGGAGGACCGGGCCGTTCGCATCGATTTCTTCGGCGACCGGGTGGAGGGGATTTCCGAGATCGACGCCCTGCGCAACACCGTCCTGCGGCGGCTGACCCGGACCGCGATCTTTCCGGCCAGCCACTACGTCACGCAGAAGACGACCCAGGCGAAAGCGATCCGGACCATCCGCAACGAGCTCAAGCAACGGGTCAATTTTTTCCGCGACGAGAACCGGCTGCTCGAAGCCCAGCGCGTCGAGGAGCGCACCCACTTCGACCTCGAGATGATCCAGGAACTCGGTTACTGCAACGGCATCGAGAACTATTCGCGCCACCTCACGGGACGCAGTGCCGGCGAGCCGCCGCCGACCCTGATCGATTACTTCCCGAAGGACTTCCTGCTCTTCATCGACGAGAGCCACATCGCCGTCCCCCAGCTGCAGGGGATGTACCGGGGCGACCGCGCCCGCAAGGAAACCCTGGTGGAATACGGCTTCCGCCTGCCGTCGGCCCTGGACAACCGCCCGCTGCGCTTCGAGGAGACCGAGGAACGGTTCAACCAGGTCGTCTATGTCTCCGCCACCCCGGCCGACTACGAACTGGAGCAGGCAAAGGGGGCGGTCGTCGAGCTCATCGTGCGGCCGACCGGGCTGGTGGACCCGACGATGGAAGTGCGCTCGGCCCGGAATCAGGTCGACGATCTGTTCGACGAAATCCGCCGACGGCAGAAACGCGGCGAGCGCGTGCTGGTGACGACCCTCACCAAACGCATGGCCGAAGACCTCACGGAGTACTACTCGGACCTGGGAGTTCGGGTGCGGTATCTGCACTCGGACATCCACACCCTCGAGCGCATGGAGATCATTCGCGATCTGCGCTTGGGCCGGTTCGACGTGCTGGTCGGCATCAACCTGCTGCGGGAAGGTCTCGACATCCCCGAGGTGTCGCTGGTCGCCATTCTCGACGCCGACAAGGAGGGGTTCCTGCGGTCGAAACGCTCCCTCATTCAAACCTGCGGCCGTGCCGCCCGAAACCTGAACGGCACGGTGATCATGTACGCCGACACCGTGACGCGGTCCATGCAGCAGGCCCTCGACGAAACCAGCCGCCGGCGCACGATCCAGGAGACCTACAACGCGCAGCATCACATCACACCGGAGAGCATTCAGAAGGCCATCAGCGAAACCTTCGATTTCAGCCGCGAGGCCAAGCCCCCCCGGGCGGAGGAGGTGGCGGAATCGCTTGGCGAATATGCTTCTGCCGACGACATCGACGAGCGGATCCGCGCATTGGAAAAAGAGATGCGCGCGGCGGCCAAGGAACTCGACTTCGAGCGCGCCGTCGAGTTGCGGGACCGGATCAAGGCCTTGCGGCAGTTGCTGGTCCTGGAAGGATGACTTCGTAAACGGGCCAATTTCCGCGTTGCGCTTCATCTCGCTGGCGCTGCGGCGTACTCTAAGTACGCCTCGCGCCGCGAGACTCGCGCGCCTTGAACTTGGCCCGTTTACGAAGTCATCGCGTGTGATGATATTGTGCCCGGGCATCAAACCGGGCCCACGGTGAATAGACGATGAGCGCCAGCGATTTGGATTCCAATCGGCATGAAGACCCGGCGCAAAAACTGCCGGCCGTCAGCGCCGAACCCGGCGTCTACCTCATGCGGGACGCCCAGGGGCAGATCATCTACGTCGGCAAGGCGCGCAACCTGCGCAAGCGCCTGGCGGCCTACTTCAAGCCTTCCGGCCATGCCGACCCCAAGCTCGGCGCTCTGTCGGCGCGGATCGCAGACTTCGAGACCATCATCACCCGCACCGAGAAAGAAGCCTTGATCCTCGAGTCCAACCTCATCAAGCGACACCGGCCGCGCTACAACGTTGTGCTCAAGGACGACAAGCGCTATCCCTCTCTGCGGCTGGACCCCGGGGAGGCCTTTCCCCGCTTCACCATCGCGCGTAAGATCGGCGAAGACGACGCGCTCTACTTCGGCCCCTTTGCCTCGGCCCACGCCGTGCGCGAAACTCTCAGCATCATCACCAAGACCTTCAAGCTGCGCAAGTGCAAGGCGAGCGAGTTCCGGATTCGCACGCGCCCCTGCCTGCACTGTCAGATGAGCGGGTGTCTGGCGCCCTGCTGCCGGAACGTGGACTCCCGGGTCTACCAGGAGCAGGTGCAGGAGGCGGTGCTGTTCCTGAAAGGCCGCACGCCCGAACTGATTCGGAAAATCCGCGTGCAGATGGATGAGGCCTCCGAGGCGTGCGAGTTCGAAAAGGCCGCACGGCTGCGGGACAAGCTTTTCGCGCTGGAACGCACGGTGGAGAAACAGATCGCGGTCACCACCGATTTCCAAGACCGGGACGTGTTTGCCGCGGCAGCCTCCGGCGGTGCGGCCGTGATCACGTGCTTCAGCGTGCGCGGCGGGTTTGTCACCGGCACCCGGCACTTTCCGTTCCCGGAGACCATGGCCGCCGAAGATGAAATGCTGGGCGCCTTCATCCGCCAATACTACGGCCCCGGTGCCTTCGTTCCCGGCGAGATTTTCGTCTCCCATTCGCTGGAGGACGCGGCGCTGATCGAGGAGTGGCTCTCCGGCCAAAGGGGCCAGAAGGTCCGGCTGACGCGGCCGGAACGCGGTGAAAAAGCGCGGCTGCTGGACATGGCGTGCCGCAATGCCGCCAACGAGCTGCGCAACCTGCTGGAGGCGCGCACATCGGACCGGGATCTGCTCGCGCGGCTCCAGAAACGGTTGGCGCTGAGCCGCCTGCCCTGCCGCATCGAATGCTTCGACAACTCGAACCTCATGGGGTCGGATCCCGTGGCCGGCATGGTGGTGTTTGTCGATGGAAAGCCGGAAAAATCCGCCTACCGCACATTTCGCATCCAAACGGTGAAGAGCCCGGATGATTACGCCTCCATGTCCGAGGTCCTGAAGCGCCGCTTCGACCGGGAGGAACCCGCAGGGGTGCTGCCGGATCTCGTGATGCTGGACGGAGGGCGGGGGCAGCTGGGGATTGGGGTGGCGGCGATGCGGGAGCTGGCGTTGACGGAGGCCTTCGATCTCATCAGCATCGCCAAGAAGGACGAGCGCCGGGGCGAGACCCAGGACAAGGTCTTCGTTCCCAATCGGGTGAACCCCGTGGGCTTCGGCCGTGAGGGGGATCTGCGGCTGTTTCTGCAGCGGGTGCGGGATGAGGCCCACCGGTTCGCGGTCACGTTCCACCGCCGGCGCCGGCGGAAGTCGTCTTTGACATCCGTCCTCGACGGCATCCGCGGCATCGGCCCGGCGCGCAAGGCCGCACTGGTGAAGCATTTCGGGAGCATCGAAGCGATCCGGGCAGCGCCGCTCGAGGAGCTGTGCGCGCTGCCCGGATTTAACCGCCAGCTGGCCGAAGCCATGATAGAGAAGCTTAGTACTTCAATTTCGCCAGAACACTCTTGAGCTCCTGCACGGCGGCGGCCGACTTCTGCAGGGCGGACTGTTCCTCCGGGGTGAGCTTGATTTCGATAACCTGCTCGACGCCTTTGCTCCCCAGTTTTACCGGCACGCCGATGAACAGATCCCTGATGCCGTATTCGCCCTCCAGGTAGGCCGCGCAGGGCAGGATCTTTTTCTTGTCCTTCAGGATGGACTCCGCCATCTCCACCGCCGCCGATGACGGGGCGTAAAAGGCGCTGGCCGTCTTGAGCAGGCCGACGATCTCGGCCCCTCCGTTGCGGGTCCGCTGCACCAGGGCCTCGATGCGCTCCGGGGTCATGAGTTCGGTGATGGGGATTCCCGCGACCGTGGAGTAGCGGGGCAGGGGGACCATGGTGTCACCGTGGCCGCCCAGAACAAAGGCATGGGTGTTTTCCACGGACACGTTGAGTTCCATGGCGATGAACGCCCGGAAGCGCGCCGAGTCGAGTACCCCGGCCATGCCGATGACGCGCTCTTTGGGGAAGCCGCTCGCTTCGTAGGCCACGTGGCACATCGCATCGAGGGGGTTGCTCACGATGATGAGGATGGCCTGGGGCGAGCGGGATGCGACTTCCCGGGTCACTTTTTTGACGATGCCGGCGTTGGTGGACAGCAGGTCGTCACGGCTCATCCCCGGCTTGCGCGGGATGCCGGCCGTGATGATGACGATCTGGGATCCGGCGGTGGCATCATAGGTGTTGGCACCGAGCAGGCGGGCGTCGTGTTTTTCGATGGGAGCTGCCTCCGCCAGGTCCAGCGTCTTGCCCTGGGGCACGCCCTCGATGATGTCCACCAGGACCACGTCACAAAGTTCTTTTTCAGCCAACCGCTGCGCCGCGGTGGCGCCGACGTTGCCCGCACCAATGACTGTTACCTTCTTGTCCATGATAGTCTCCTTGCATGATTAGAAGTGGTTTCATAACCGCAGGCGTAGTCCGTCTACGCCGAGGATTGCGAAGAGCGAGAACGCCGGCATGGGCCGAAAGATGCCGTTTATGGATGGACACTCGTTAACATATCCCACGTCATTGTCAACAAATTTCATGAGTTGACAGTGCCACCGGGAATAGGGTAGTTAGCGACGCGTGACAGGAGTCAATGGGGTTGCAACGGCCCCGCGCAACCGGCGCAGGGCCGGTAATTTCGCTTTGCCGCCGTTGAACGCTGTGCTATGATAATCTATTGAAATCCTGAAGGCTTGAAATCATGGCGGTAGTCAATCTCAAAAAGCGGCAGATCGAGTGCAAGATCGTCTATTACGGCCCGGCGCGGTGCGGAAAGACCACAAATCTCGAATACATCCACAAGACCTTCACCCAGAACGTCAAGGGGGAGATGATCTCCATCGACACCGAAGGGGACCGCACCCTTTTCTTCGATTTTTTGCCCCTGGAGATCGGCAAACTGAAGGGTTGCGACGTGCGGGTCCAATTGTATACCGTCCCCGGTCAGGTGCGGTACTCTTCCACCCGCAAACTCGTCCTGCGCGGCGCGGACGGAGTGGTGTTCGTCGCGGATTCGCTGGAGGTTCGACGCGAGCAGAACCTAATGGCCCTCAAGGACCTGCAGCAAAACCTGCGCGATTTCAACCTGAGCATATTTAAGGTTCCCCTGGTCCTGCAGTTCAATAAGCGCGACCTCACGGATGCCGGCATCCCGTTGATGTCGCTTGAACAGATGGGCAACGAACTCAACCGGCAACTCAAAGTCCCCGCCGTTCCCGCTGCGGCCCTGAAGGGTTCGGGAGTCGGCAAGGCGCTTCAGGAGTGCTTGCGGCTGGTGCTGCGGGCACTGCAACAAGAACTGAAATTCTAGACTCCCCTTCACGGCATGTCTGCAAACCTTGATCTAACAGGATCCTTGAGTTTTATGAACCTGGGCGAGCTGCTCCAGATCATCGGCAGCAGCAGTGCCACCGGAACGCTCAGGATCATCAGCGATTTCACGTCCGCGCCCGGCGTGATCTCCATCGAAAACGGCAACCCCGTGAACGCCTCGACGGCCACCCTTTCCGGCATCGAGGCGCTCTTCAGCCTGTTCGGCTGGAGCGATGGGCGGTTTGAATTCTCGCTTGGGCCCGTCAACTGCGAAAAAACCATCAACAAAGGCCGGATGGAGATCATCCTGGACGGTCTGCGGCTGCTCGACGAAGGCAAGATCGAAAAAATCGGACCGGCACCCGGCGCAGTTATCGAAAAAACCGAGGCCCCGGCGCCTGTGACGCCTGCTCGGAGGGCCGATCTGCCTCCCCTGATCAAGGGCCCTCTCGTCGACTACACGTATGTGGTGGACGAGGAGAGTTTCTACGACGGGGATGAGATCGTCCACGAAGGCGCTCACGGGGACTGGATCTGGGTGATTCTGGAAGGAGCGGCGGAAATCATCAAGACGACGCCTGGCGGGCCGCTACGGCTGCTGAGGGTCGGAGACGGTGCGTTCCTGGGCAGTGTCGCCGCCCTGCTCAGCGGCGACAACGTGCGCGGCACCACGGTGATTGCATCTGGGAACATCCAGCTCGGCATGCTCAACTCCCAGCAACTGACCGCTGAAATCGTCAACCTCCCCTTTGAGTTCAAGGGCCTGATCAAGAGCCTGGACAACCGGCTCCGGTTCGTGACCCATATCGCCGCCGAAACCCACATGCGCAACGGCGCGTTCCTGAAGCTGATCCAGGACAAGAAGATTGCTCTCAAGGAGGGCCAGAACGAAGATCGGCTCTTCCAGATTCGTGAGGGCGAAGTGGTGGTGGCGCGCAGCACCGAGTCGGGGTACCTGCCGCTGGCCCATCTCCAGAAGGGTGATTTTTTCGGAAACATCCCATTTCTGACGCTCGGCCACGAACCCCATGCAGCGGCTGTGTTTTCATCAGCCGACCTGAAGCTCGCGGTCGTCGACATCCCGGCCTTGGAAGCGGCGCAGCAACGCCTCTCCTCCACCCTGAGGCACATCATCGAACACCTCTCCGCTTGCATCTCGGCGACGACCTTGGTATCTATCAACCTGTTTAACAAGTCCGGGCTGAGTTGAGAACGGAGGATCCCGGAGGGGAGTGCGACCCTATGAACACGAATGAGAAGCGCAAACACCCACGCGTCGATGCCCTCAACCTGTCTTATATCTGCCTGGACGAGGATCAAAAAGTGATCAAGCAGGGCATGGGCCGAACGTTGAACGTCTCCGAATCGGGAATCCTGCTCGAAACCTACTTCCCGATCGAGGCCGCCCACACGGTCGTTCTGAGCATCGGTTTCCAGGAGCGCCTGGTGGATATCAAGGGGCGGCCGGTCCACATTCACTCGACCCGATCAGGCGTGTACGAGATCGGGGTCGAGTTCACCCACTTGGATGAAACGGCGCGGCACGCGCTGAAGGGCTATCTCGACACCATTGGCGAATAAGACGCACGCGACGGTCGCCCCGACGCGACCGGTATTTTTTTTAAGGAGAGACTCGAGCATGAAACAACCGATCAGCCAAACTGAATTTTCGGGCCTGCAACTGGTGAAACGGGGCAAGGTCCGGGACATGTACGACCTGGGCGAGCACCTGCTGATGGTGGCCACCGACCGCATCTCAGCCTTCGACGTGGTCATGACCGAACCCATACCCGACAAGGGCATCATCCTGACCCAGATTTCTCTTTTCTGGTTCGAGCTGATGAAGCCGGTCGTCGCCAACCACGTGGTCAGCAGCACCGTGGACGATTACCCCAAGAGCTGCCAGCCCTACGCCCAGGTGCTGAAAGGCCGCAGCCTGCTGGTCAAAAAAGCAATGCCGCTGCCCATCGAATGCGTGGCCCGGGGCTACATCTCCGGTTCCGGGTGGAGCTCGTACCAGACGTCCGGAGAGGTCTGCGGAATCAAGCTGCCGGCCGGGCTGAAGGAATCCGACCGCCTGCCGGAGACGATATTCACCCCGGCCACCAAGGAAGAGGTCGGACTTCACGACATCAACATCGATTTTGAAGAAACGCAGAAGCGCATCGGCCGGGAATTGGCCGAGCGTGTGCGCGATTTGACCCTGAAGATCTACCAGAAGGGTGCGGCCTTTGCCGAGACCAAGGGCATCATCATCGCCGACACCAAGTTCGAATTCGGCCTCGTCGGCGACGAACTGATCCTGATCGACGAACTGCTGACCCCTGACTCGTCGCGGTTCTGGCCGAAGGCCTCCTACGCACCCGGCGGCACCCAGCAGAGCTATGACAAGCAGTACATGCGCGATTACCTGGTGTCCACCCGCTGGAACAAAACCCCGCCGCCACCGTCCCTGCCCGAAGAGGTCATCCGCAACACGCGGTTGAAATACCTCGAAGCGCTCAAGCAATTGAGCGGCAGCAGTCATGGCCTCTGATGGGGAGTTGACCGAGGAGCGCGCCCGGCTCATCCCCCTGGCGGATATCGACCCGCGCGATGAGCGTTTCCGAATCACCACCCGCCGAGGCAGCGACGATCTACACCACTCCATCGCCCGGCTCGGCCTGCAGGCCGAGCCGATAGTCCTCTCCGGCACGTCCGGCTTCATCATCGTGAGCGGGTTTCGGCGAATAGCCGCCTGCCGGGGGTTGGGATGGGATTCGATCCGCGCGCGGGTTCTCCAGACGTCCTCGCCCTATGAATGTGCCCTCAAGGCCATCGCTGCCAATTCGCTTGAGCGGCCGCTGAATCTCATCGAGACCTCCCGAGCCCTGCGCCTGCTCGATCAGTATGCCCCCGGCGGGCAGGTCCCGCCGGAGGACACGGCGACCCTCGGACTTCCGACCCATGCGAGCATGGCCGCCCGGCTGAAGACACTGTGCCGGCTGCCGGCGGAGGTCCAGGACGCCGTGCTGGAGGAGGCGGTTTCCTTTGCCATGGCGTGCGAGATCGGCCGCATGGAAGAGGGGCTTGCCTTCGCGCTTGCCCGCCTGTTTCGTGAGCTTAAGACCAGTCTGAACAAGCAGCGGGAGATCGTCACTCTGGTTGCGGAGATAGCACGCCGCGAAGGGATCGACCCGGGGCACGTGCTGGCCGAGGAGCGGCTGTCGCGCGTGCTGGACACGCAGGAGCTCGACCGCAACCAGAAGACCCAGCACATTCGCAAGCTGCTCCGGCAGCGCCGTTTCCCGGCACTGGTCGCAGCCGAAGATAACTTTCATTGCCTGCGGCAGGCTCTGAGGCTCGGCGAAAACCTGCAACTGGCGCCTCCCAGGGATTTTGAGGGAACGCGCTTCACGCTGACGTTTAATTTCGAGCGCCTGGAGGAGATCGGCCGCCTGCGGGAAAAATTGGACGTACTGGTGAATCAGCCGGATTTCAAGACCCTGCTGACGGGCAAGGGCAGGGGATTTGGAAAGACATCGGTGCCATGAGGATCGCTGCGCTTTACATCGATGCCCAGGTGGCCGACTGGCCTGAAACCCGGTCGATCTGCAGCCGGTTCGACGTGCCGGTCAAAACGGCGGCGAACGCCGATGACGTCTACGCGGATGTGGCTGCCGCGCCGGACCCGGTCCGCCGGGGCAAGCAGGTCCTGTACCTGACCCGCAACAAAGGGAGCTTCATCCGGCAATGCCCCGGGACCCGTCACTACACCTGTTGCGGTTACAAGATCCTGCACGTCGGGACCTTCTGCACGATGGACTGTGCCTACTGCATCCTGCAATGCTATTTTCACCCGCCCGTGTTGCAGTATTTTCTCAACCATGCCGACCTGAACGCCGAACTGGATCAACTCTTCGCCACCCGGTCGATCCACCGGCTGGGAACCGGCGAGTTCACCGACAGCCTGATCTGGGAACCATGGACGGGGCTTTCGGAGGGGCTCATCCGGAAGTTCGCCGGCCAGGATGGATGCGTGCTGGAACTGAAGACCAAAACCACCTTTATCGACACGCTCCTGGATCTGCCCCATCGCCGCCGGACGATCCTGGCATGGTCCCTGAACACGGAGCGGGTCATCGGCTCCGAAGAGCGGGGCACGGCACCTCTCGACACGCGGCTGAAGGCCGCGGCCCGCTGCGCAGCGCAGGGATACCCGCTGGCGTTTCACTTCGACCCCATCGTGATCGACGACGGCTGCGAGGCGGAATACCGCCGGACGGTCGAACGCCTGTTTGCCGTCATCGACCCCCGGCACATCGTCTGGATCAGCCTGGGCGCCTTGAGATTCATGCCGGATCTCAAAGGTGTCGTGCAAAACCGTTTCCCGCAGTCCAAGATCCCCTACGGCGAATTCATCACCGGCCTCGACGGCAAGATGCGCTACTTCAAGCCGCTGAGGATGCAGATATACCGCGCCATCGCACAGGCCATCCGCGCGCAGGCGCCGGATGTCTGCCTCTATTTTTGCATGGAGGACGACGAGGTGTGGCAGGATGCCCTGCACTTCGTGCCGGCCGAACGCGGAGGGTTGTCCCGCATGCTGGATGATGCCGCCGTGCGGCAGTGCGGACTCAACGCCGGCGGACGCCGGCGTTAAATTGGAGGATCGACCTGTCAAACGGGCCTTGAAGAGAGTTGCGCACAAGGCTCAAAGCGCAGGAATAGAGCTTTCAGAAAAAAGAGAGGAATGATCCGAAAACACTTTTTCATAGCCACGCTCTTGCTGCTGACACTCGTCGCTGAAGGGGTGAATGCAGAGCAGTGGGTCACGGTCAAACGGGTCGCCGACGGCGACACCGTGCAGCTATCGGACGGCCGTTCGGTGCGCTACATCGGCGTCAATGCCCCCGAAATCAACCACGAGCGCAATACCGCCGAGCCCTTCGGTTTCGAAGCCCGTAAGCGCAACATCGAACTGGTGGGGACCCAGCGCATCCGCCTGGAATTCGACATTGAGCATTTCGACGACTATGGCAGGACACTCGCCTACCTTTTTTTGCCTGACGGTTCGATGGTGAACGAAAAACTTCTGCAGTCGGGCATGGCGCATTGCCTTTACAAGATGCCGAACATCAAATACGAAGCCCGTCTGCTGAAGGCCCAGCGAGAGGCCATGCAGGGCCGGCGGGGCATGTGGGGGGAGTGGCGCGAAGAAGGGGGCCGCTACGTCGGCAACCGCAATTCGCGGCGGTTCCATCGATCGAGCTGCCCGGAAGTAAAGCGTATCTACCCCAAAAACCGCATCGTGTTCTCGAAGCGCTGGGACGCCTTCTGGGCCGGCTATGCACCCGCCAGGGAGTGCCAAAAAATTACGGCTGATCGAGACGATCGGCCGTAATTTTTTAATATGATCGCGGAAATAAAGAAGATGGTGGGCGCGCCCATCCCACGCTTGGCTTATGGTTCCCACCTTATAGAAACAACATATAGGAATAATGGCCGATCGTTTTGATCGGCCATTATTCCTTGGCCTTGGCGGCCGCCTCGATGATCTTCTGGGCGATATGCGCCGGCACTTCGTCGTAGTGCGAAAATTCCATGGTGTAGATGCCGCGGCCGCCGGTCATGGAGCGCAGGTCCGGGGCATAGGTCTGAAACTCCGACATCGGGACGTAGGCGTTGATGTACTGGTTTTTGCCCGCGTTCTCCATACCCAACACCCGGCCGCGCCGGCTGTTGAGGTCGCCCATGATGTCGCCCATGAACTCGTCCGGCGCAATGACGGTCACTTTCATGATCGGCTCGAGCAGCACCGCGTCCGCCTGCTCGGCGGCCTTTTTGAAGGCGAGCGATCCGGCGATCTTGAAGGCCATTTCCGAGGAGTCCACCGCGTGGAAGGAGCCGTCGTCCACGGTGGCCTTGAAGTCGACGCAGGGGAACCCCGCCAGCACGCCTCGCTGGGCCGATTCGACGATGCCTTTTTCAACCGCGGGAATGTACTGCCGCGGGATGGAACCGCCCACGATGGCGTCCACGTACTCAAATCCCTTGCCGCGGGGTTGCGGCTCGAGCTGAACCCAGCAGTCGCCGAACTGGCCGTGGCCGCCGGTCTGCTTCTTGTGCCGTCCCTGGACCCGTACTTTTTTCTTGATGGTCTCGCGGTAGGGGATCTTGGGGATGTTGAGCTGGACATCGACGTTGAACTTGCGTTTGAGGCGTTCGATGGTGGTTTCGATGTGGATCTGCCCGATGCCGTGCAGGATGATCTCCTTGGTTTCCGCGAGGCGGTCGATGCGCAGGGAGGAGTCCTCTTCCAGCAGCCGCGTCAGCGAGGTGAACACCTTGTCCTCATCGCCCTTGCTCTTGGCGGACAGCGCATACGAAATCAGGGTCGACATGGGAGGCACGGGCGTAAAGACGATCTTGTTCCCCTCGTCGCACAGCGTGTCGCCGGTGCCCGTCTCCTTGAGTTTGGCCACGGCCACAATGGAGCCCGGGCCGGCCCCGTCAATCGGCTTCTGTTCCTTGCCGAGAATCACCAGCAACTGGTTGTAGCGCTCGCGCACTTCCTTTTTCGAGTTGTAGAAGCTGCCGTCTGCGCCGATGGACCCGGAGAACACGCGGAAGATGGTCAGCCGTCCGGCATAGGGGTCGGTGATGGTCTTGACCACGAGGGCCGAGAACGGTGCTGCGGGGTCGGGCCGGCGCTCGATTTCGGTCTTCGTTCCCGGGTCGATCCCGACTTTCGGGGCGGCATCGAGCGGGGAGGGCATGGCGGCAACCATGAAATCCATGAACAGGTCGATGCCGATGTTTCCGGTCGACGAGCCGCACAGCACGGGGACGAACGTCCGTGCCAGCGTCCCCGTGCGCAGGGCGTTTTTCAATTCCTCTTCGGAAAGGCTCTCGCCTTCGAGGTAACGCTCGACCAGCGCGTCGTCCGCTTCGGCGATGTTTTCGATCAAGGCCTCCCGCTCCGCGGCCACTTCATCCTTCAGGTCTGCGGGGATTTCAGAGGCCTTGCCTTTCCCGTCCTCGCCGTAGAGGTAGGCCTTCTGCGTGATGAGATCGACCACCCCTTTGAATTCGGCCTCGGCGCCGATCGGCAACTGCAGGATGATGGGCTTGGGCTGGAACATCTGCTTCGCCTCTGCGAAG
The DNA here is from genome assembly GCA_035467535.1 of Desulfobacterales bacterium. GTDB lineage: Bacteria > Desulfobacterota > Desulfobacteria > Desulfobacterales > SpSt-501 > SpSt-501. The sequence goes on along the minus strand of DATITS010000280.1, from coordinate 9,508 downwards.
GTCCGGGCGAAGTCGCCCCGCTCGCGGTCCATCTTGTTGATGAAGATCACCCGCGGCAGCTTGAACTCGTCGAGGAATTCCCAGCCCTGCTCGGTCTGGACCTTTATACCGTCCACCGCGTCGATGACGACCACGGCGGCGTCGGCGGCTTGGAGGCAGGTTTTTGTGTCGGAGAAAAAATTCTGGTCGCCCGGCGTGTCCAGCAGCGTGATGGCGTGCTTTTTCCAGTTTACCTGATGAAAGCCGGTGCTGATGCTCGACGTCCGTTTGATCTCCTCGGGTTCGAAATCCAGGGCCGTGTTGCCATCTGCGATTCGTCCCATGCGGTTGATCACGCCGGCGTCGAAAAGCATGGCTTCGGCCAGGGAGGTTTTCCCGGCGCCCCCATGGGAAACCAAGGCGATGTTGCGAATGCTTTCGACTTTCTCGCTCATTTAAGGTCCTCTCCTGATTGGATTTCTCGCCCGACACCGGGCGGCAATCGATAACTTTTATCCATTTGACGTTAAAAAATCAAGCCCCAAAAAAATAATCAGCCGCCCATTCGGGCGGCTGATTATTTTTTAACGATTAAACGTGAGCTCCGCTCACGTTTAATAGCATGAAAAACTCGCGGTTTCCCTTCGGGCCGATAACCGGGGAGGGCAGGGCATCGCTGCAGCTCAGGCCCAGGTCGGAGAAAAAACGGGCGAGTTCATCGATGACCTGGGCGTGCTGCGCCGGGTCGGCAACGACGCCGCCCTTGCCGACCCGTCCCTTGCCGACCTCGAACTGCGGTTTGATGAGGGGCAGTATCATGCCTTCACGCTTCAGGAACCGGAGCACGGCGGGAACGACGATCTTGAGGGAAATGAACGAGGCATCGATCGTGACGAGATCGACCGGCTCCGAGACAGCCTCGGGGGACAGGTAGCGGATGTTCGTGCGCTCGATGACGATGACCCGCGGGTCCTGGCGGAGCTTCCAGGCCATTTGCCCGTAGCCGACGTCCACGGCGTAGACCCGGGACGCACCGCGCTGCAGCAGGCAGTCCGTGAAACCGCCCGTGGAGGCCCCCGCGTCGAGGCAGATCCGGCCGGACACATCGATCCGGTAACCGGTCAAGGCCGCTTCGAGCTTTAGGCCGCCACGGCTGACGTAGGGCAAGTCGGCGCCGATGCGTTCGATGCGATCGCCGGCGTCGACCAGCGCCCCGGGCTTGTCGACCGGCTGGTCATTGACCCGGATGCTGCCGGCCATGATCAACGCCCGCGCCCGCTGGCGGGTCGGCGCCCAGCCCTGTTCGGTCAGAAAAACGTCGAGTCGTTGGCGTTTGGATATCACGTCGGCCGCATCAGGCGGGCGGCGGCCGCCACGATGCCGTCGGCGTCCAGCCCGTACTTGGCGCGCAACACGTCCGGTGCGCCGTGCTCCACGAAGATGTCCGGCACCCCGAGGCGCTCGACGGCGATATGGGTCATGCCCTGATCGTTCAGCGCTTCGAGCACGGCGCTCCCGAACCCCCCCTGGCGCACATTCTCCTCCACCGTGATGAGCCGCGGAACCCGCCGTGCCACGCCGGCGATGAGATCGACGTCGATCGGCTTGACGAAACGGCAGTTGACGACAGTCGCCCGGACCCCGCGTTCGGCCAGGCGCGCATGGGCGGTAAGCCCTTCCGACACGCAGCGGCCCAACGCCAGGATGGCAACGTCGTCACCGTCCTTCAGGATTTCGGCCTTGCCGATCGGCAGCGTTTCCACGGGCGATTCGAAGGCAACCCCCAGGGCGGTTCCCCGTGGGTACCGGAAGGCGACCGGGCCGTCGTGCTGGAGTGCGGTCGCCATCATCCGCCGCAGTTCGTTTTCATCTTTCGGAGCCATGACGACCATGTTCGGCAGGCCGCGCAGGTAGGACAGGTCGAAAAGACCCTGGTGGGTCGGCCCGTCCTCCCCGACGATGCCGCCGCGGTCCACGGCGAAAACCACGCGCAGCCGTTCGATGCAGACATCGTGGAGGATCTGGTCGTAGGCGCGCTGCAGGAAGGTGGAATAGACGGCCACCACCGGCCGGAACCCCTCGGTCGCAAGCCCGGCCGCAAACGTGACGGCGTGCTGCTCGGCAATGCCGACATCGAAGAACCGCTCGGGATAGGCCTGGGCGAATTGGGACAGGCCGGTGCCTTCGGGCATGGCGGCGGTCACGGCCACGATGCGGGGGTCTTTGGCAGCCAGTTCCAGCAGGGTCTGTCCGAAGACCTGCGTGTAGGTGGGGGCTGCCGGCTTGGTGTCGCAGCAATTGCCGGTGCTCGCCTCGAAACGGCCGCACCCGTGGAAATAGACCGGGTTTTTTTCGGCCGGCGCATACCCCTTGCCCTTGGTGGTCGTGACGTGCAGGAGCACGGGTTCTTTGATGTAATTGATGTTGTTCAGAATATCGATGAGGTGGTCGATTTTGTGGCCGTTGATCGGCCCGAAGTATTCGAAGTTAAACGCCTCGAAAAGCATGCCGGGTGTGACGAAGGTCTTGAAGGACTCTTCGGTACGCTTGGCGAGTTGGTAGATGTCTTCACCGATCCGGGGCAGTTTCTTGAAAAAAAAGCCGAGTTCCTTGCGCAGCTCTTGCAGTTTTTTGGCTGAAAAGGTCCGGCTCAAAAAGGAGGAGAGGGCGCCCACATTGCGGGAGATGGACATCTCGTTGTCGTTGAGGATGACAATGAAGTTGCGCTTGAGGATGCCGCCGGCCTGGTTCAACCCTTCGAAGGCGAGGCCCGCGGTCAGCGAGCCGTCACCGATCACGGCGATCACCTTGGAGTCTTCCTGCTTGAGGAACTTGCCGCACGCGATCCCGAAGCCGGCGGAAATGGAGGTGCCGCTGTGCCCGGTGGTGAAAGCGTCGAACGGACTTTCGCTGCGGCGCGTGAACCCGGAAAGGCCCTCATGCTGTCGCAGGGTGTGGAACGATTCCCGCCGGCCGGTGAGAATTTTGTGGGCATAGGCCTGGTGGCCGACATCCCAGACCACCTTGTCTTCGGGGGTGTCGAAGACATAATGGATGGCAATGGCGAGGTCGACCGTGCCCAGGCTGGGCGCCAGATGGCCGCCGGTGCGCGCAACGACATCGACGATCGTGCGGCGGATCTCGGCGGCGAGTTCGGGCAGGCGCGCCCGCGGCAGCCGCTTCAGGTCGGCCGGGGAGTTTATGGTTTCAAGCAGGCTCACGATCCATCTCCAGCGCCTTCATTTGTTGCGCTCAACCACGTACGCGGCCAGCGCCCGCAGGGGGTCGGCCTTGGCATCGAAGGCGGCCAACGCGTGGACCGCGTCGGCCGCAAGCGTGTACGCGAATTTTTTTGATGGTTCAAGGCCCATCAGTTCCGGAAATGAGCTCTTGCGCCGCAGCCGGTCGGTGCCGGCGGCTTTGCCCATCACGGCCGGGTCGCCTTCGACGTTCAGGATGTCGTCGACCACCTGGAAGGCCAGGCCCACCGCCCGGCCGTACGCCGTCAGTTGTTCGATCTGAGCCTTGGTGCCGCCGGCGATCAGGGCCCCGGAGACCAGTGCCGCCTGGATCATGTCGCCCGTCTTGCGGGCATGCAGGAACTCCACCTCGTCGCGCTGCAGCTGGCGGCCCTCGGACTGGATATCCAGCATCTGACCCAGAACCATGCCGCGATAGCCTGCCGCGGCGGCGATGAGGCCGATCGCTTCGAGCCGGCACTCCGGCCGGCCTTCGTCCATGGCGGCGAGAACCTGAAAAGCGAGTGTTAGCAGGGCATCGCCGGCCAGGATCGCCGTGGCCTCGTCAAAGGCCACATGGCAGGTCGGCTGTCCGCGCCGCAGATCGTCGTCATCCATGGCGGGCAAGTCGTCGTGGATGAGCGAGTAGGTGTGGATCATTTCCAGCGCGCAGGCGAGCGGCATGAGCCGCCGGGGCTCGCCGCCGACAGCCTCCGCCGCCGCCAGGCAAAGGTTCGGCCGGAGGCGTTTGCCGCCGGCCATCAGGGAGTAGCGCATGGCGTCGGCGAGTCGGTCGGTCTTCCCGGCCGACTCCAGAAAACCCAGCAGGGCGCTCGCGATGTGTGCGTTGCTGCGCGCCAGGTAGGCCTCCAGATCGAACATCTCACTGCCCATCTTCGCCAGCGGGGGCAAAGGGTTTCTCGGAGACCGTCCCTCCCGCCTGCATCAAGAGGGTGATTTTGCGCTCGGTTTCCTCGAGCTTTTGAGCGCAGAACGTGGAGAGCTCGATGCCTTCTTCGAATTTGCGGATCGCCTGCTCGAGCGGCAATTCACCGGACTCCATCTCATTGACGATTTGCTCGAGCTGCTTCAGGGATTGTTCAAAGTTTTTCTTTGCCATAACGTGATGTTCCTTTAACATTGCAGAAAAGGCTGCCTTCGGCAACCATCACCTCAAGGTCCTGGCCCAGGGCGACGTGATCCGGGTCAGTGACCACCCGACCGTCCGGGAGCGAGCGCGTGACGCTGTAACCGCGTCGCAAAACCGCCATGGGGTTGAGAGCCTTTAGTTTAGCTTGGGTTTCCCGCAGTAACGAATGTTTTTTTTGCAACATTATTTTATAGTATAACGATATGTTGTAATTAATTTGCTCAAGTTCAAGTTGTAATTTTTGGACTCTGTGAATAGGAGAACTTGCCTGTAGGCGACGCGAAAGCCCCCTCCAACGCTCGTTTTCACGTCTGAGATGCATGACGGACAAGCGCCTGAGCCTTCCGACCGAGTCATCGATTCGAATCCATAACTCCTGCACTTTCTTGCGGGGGTCTTTTAACCGATGGGTTAGATCTGAAATTGTTTTATTAAGCGATGAAAGATAGTTAAATATGATTGAATGAAGTTTAGATTGAATTTCAACGCAGCGACGTTTCAACTCGTTTTTATCCGGTACGACAAGTTCGGCAGCGGCCGAAGGTGTCGGCGCCCTCATGTCGGCGATGAAATCAGCAATGGTGAAGTCTGTTTCGTGGCCGACGGCTGAGACCACCGGAATGTGAGAGTTGAAGATGGCCATGGCCACCCGTTCGGTGTTGAACGCCTGGAGGTCCTCCAGCGAACCGCCGCCGCGGGCGAGGATGATCACATCCGTATCGGCGCGGCGGTTTACCAACTCCAGGGCCGCTGAGATCTCATCCTCGCAACCAACGCCCTGGACCTTCACCGGCACGATCTGAAGCGGCATGTTCGGAAAGCGGCGTCTTGCAACCGTGATGATGTCGTGCACGACAGCGCCGGTCGGCGATGTAATGACGCATATTTTTTGCGGCAGGAAGGGCAGCCGCTGCTTGTGGCGTTCATCGAAATAGCCTTCGGTGGCAAGCCGTTGCTTGAGTCTTTCGAAGGCGATCTGCAGGGCGCCGACCCCTGCGGGCTCGACATATTCCAGGATGATCTGGTAGGACCCGCGCGGTTCATAGACGGAGATACGGCCCAAGCCAATGATGCTCATGCCGTCAGCGGGCATGAATTTCAGCTGGCGGTTCTGGTTCCGGAACATGACGGCCGCGACCTGGGCGCTCTCGTCCTTGAGCGTGAAATAGTAGTGCCCGGAGCCGGGGGTGCGGAAATTGGAGATCTCTCCGCTGACCCACACAAAAGCGAAACTGTTTTCGAGCAGGCTCTTGATTTGGCCGGTCAGCTCGGAAACGGTGAGGATGCGTCGGGTCGCGTCGGTGGGGTCAGCCATTCAATATCTTTTGGGGGGGTGATATAATATATTAACGTCTGATAAGATATATTATGTAAACTTTAAATTATGCGCCTTGCTGATTTTGGCGGCAGCGACCTATCCGCCCTCTTGAAGAGACTCATCAGCGCGTTTCACGATGAGGTTGCGTACGGCCGGGACGATGAAAACCTCGTCGAGCGGCATTTCCGACAACGCCGCGGACAGGATCCGGACCTTCTTCTGAACGGACTTGTGTTTGTCCATAATGAACAGACGCTTTCCATGCACCACGCAAAGTCCGCTCACGACCCGCACGCCGGCTTCGCGGAAGTTGTGCTCCTCGACCGTAACGCCGAGCCGCTCAGCCACAAGTTTAAGCTCCTGGTAAAGTTCTTCGGGCTTCATAACCTGTTTGTCATACAGAGTGAATTATGGGGCGCCTGCAGCGCCACGTCCCTGATTCAGGCGTGTTGTCCGGTCGCAAAGCCGTCGCGGACGGTTTGGACTATAACCTGTCGGACGTGGTTAATCAAGATATGCGGCAGAGCTCGTGCTGAAATCTAGTTTTCGCTTGATTTTTCAGGGCCGTGTGTTATATTGGGTCGAAATTAATAATAATGTTATTTCAGCTGGTTCTGGAGGATACCATGGATTCGATCATGATTCAGAAAGCACAAGTTCAAGTTCGCGTAAACTCCTTCGTGCGCAGCGTGTACAACTGGATGGCCATCGGGTTGGGCATTACCGGAGTCGTTGCCTATGGCGTGGCCAACAGCCCGGGCGTTAGACAGATTGTCTTTGGTTCGCCGATAGTCTTCTTCGGTCTGATCATTGCCCAGTTGGCGATGGTGTTCATGATCAGCGCCCGCATCCAGCGCATGCAGGCATCTACCGCCACCATGCTGTTCATCTTGTATTCCGCACTCAACGGCGCCACGCTTTCTTTCATATTCCTGGCCTACGCGCAGTCCGCCATCACTTCGACCTTTTTTATCTGTGCGGCGACGTTTACGGCCTGCAGTGTTTACGGCTGGACCACGCGGCGTGATCTTACCAGCATGGGCGGGTTCCTGACCATGGGGCTGATCGGGATCGTCATCGCCTCGGTGGTGAACATGTTCGTCCAGAGCGGCGCCGTGAGCACCATCGTCAGCTACGTCGGGGTGCTGGTCTTTGTCGGGCTGACCGCCTATGACACCCAGGACATCAAAAATATGGCCCTGTCCCAACCGGGTGATCTGGATGCGGGCGCTGTTCGCAAAGGGGCCATACTCGGCGCTTTGAAGCTCTATCTGGACTTCATCAATCTTTTCCTGATGCTGCTGAGGATCTTCGGCAGCAGCCGCGAGTAGACGCTATCTGAAATTTCTTCTGCCTGAAATAACAAGGCCTCGCTTACGCGAGGCCTTGTTATTTCAGCAGTCAGCGGTTTTCCGGTCGTTTTTAGCCGACCGCTTTACACCCAGCCCGAATATAACCTTACCGCTTTCATCCCAGCGCCTTTGCGACCGCCGCGGCAATCTGTCGACAGAATTGCTCTGTTTTTTCCTTTGTCGGGCCTTCCACCATGACCCGGCACATCGGCTGCGTGCCCGAATACCGGACAAGCACCCTGCCCTTGCCGGCCAACCCGTTTTCGACCTCCCGCACTGCCGCGGCGATTTCCGGCACGGATTCGATCGCCGGCCGGGACCCCACTTCGACGTTGATCAAGACCTGGGGGAAAACCCGCATGATCCCCTTCAGACGGGACAGGGGTGCGGACTCCTCGACCATGGCTTCGACAAGCTTGATGGCGGAAAGGATGCCGTCACCGGTCGTCTGCTGCGCGGCGAAGATCATGTGGCCGGAATCTTCGCCGCCCAGCACGGCCCCGTTGGCCAGCATCGCCTGCATGACATATCGGTCGCCTACCTGGGTCTGCACGTGGCGGATGCCGAGCGCCTTCAGAGCCTCGCCGAGCCCGATGTTACTCATCACCGTGCTGACCACGGTGTTGTGGTTGAGGCGCCCTTTTTTATGGAGCTGCCTGGCGCATATGGCGAGAATTCGATCACCGCTCAGCACGTCCCCGGTTTCGTCGACGGCGATCAGCCGGTCGCCGTCGCCGTCAAAAGCCAGGCCGAGGTGGGCCTCCTGCTCCACCACCTTCCGGCAAAGCGCTTCGGGATGCTGGGATCCGCAGTTCGCGTTGATGTTCTTCCCGTCCGGGTGGGTGTTGATCGTTTCCACGGCGGCGCCGAAATCTGAAAACACCCGGGGTGCAACCTGGTAGGTGGCGCCGTTGGCACAGTCCAGCACGACACGAATGCTCGCAAACGGCTTGGGCAGGCCGGGCCCGCACGCTTTCAGGAAGTCACTGTAGCGTTCAACGGCGTCCGCAACCCCGATGACCCGTCCTGTTTCGTGAAGGCTGGAAGCCGCGTCGGATGATTTTTCCGAAAGCACGATGCGCTCGATCTCGACCTCCGTCTCATCCGGCAGTTTGCAGCCCTGCGCGTTGAAGATCTTGATGCCGTTGTCCTGATAGGGGTTGTGGGAGGCGGAGATGACGATGCCGCCGCTGGCCCCCGTGGCCCGGGTCATAAAGGCGATACCCGGCGTGGGCAGAACGCCGAGCAGTTCAGCCTGAGCGCCGGATGAGCCGATCCCGGAGACGAGGGCGTGCGCGAGCATGTTTCCGGAGATGCGCGTGTCCTGTCCGATGACGAAGCGGGGTCGGTCGGTCCCCCCTCTCAGGACGCGGGCCAAGGCCCGGCCCACACTGAGGGCGAGCTCCGGCGTCATGGGGTGCGTGTTGGCAACGCCGCGAATACCGTCGGTACCGAAGAGCTTAGCCATGAGCAAAAAAATTGGGGTTCAGGGTTCAGGGTTGAGAGGGCAAAATATCTCTTCAAATTTGTGGGAGCGACTTCCAGCCGCGATAATGATTTTCAGTCTTGCCAGCAAGTCTTACTCGAGCGGCTTGAGCGTGGCCGCAACGGTGTCGTCGACGATCCCCTGCAGCCACGCTGTGCCCTGACCGGACGCCTGTGGGGAAAGGGCCTTGATCACGGCGATATAATCCTTGCCTTCGCGGCCGAGCATCGATGTAGTTGCCTCCAGAAAAGACTCACACATCCGGAGGTCGCCTTCGCTGTCGCGCCGGCGGTGCAATGCCTCGTCCAGGACGGACCAGCGTTCGGAGAGCAAACCGTCTCCGGACTGCGCCATTTTCTCGCCGAAATCCTTGAGGCACCGGATGCGCTCCAGGGCGGCAAACCGGCTGTTTTCCAGAAGCCCTGCCAGCAACGTTTCCGGGAATCCCTGCCCCACGAACAGGGATCTCACCCGGCGATACCACTGATGCAGGGCCATGAGGTTCGCGATGTAGACCAGGTTGTTCTTGATGATCCGGCCCGTGGCTGAAAACCGGCCGGGCTGAAACTCGATGTTCCCGGCCTTCGCCGCCCCCCCGAAGATCAGACGGTCGGGACGCAGCTCGCTCTTGCGCAGGATGGTTCCGGCCGCAACGGTGGTCCCGAAGGCCAGCCGGACCGGGCCGACGATGCCGCCCTGGCCCCCCAGGAATATCGGTTTTTGGTTCAGCATCACGCCGCGCGGCACATCGCCGATCAGCGACGGGGTCGCCTTGTCCTGGTTCGGGGTGAAGTTGAAGTGGATGTAGGAGCTTCCCACTTCGCTGTGGTTGCGGCGGTCGGTCCCGCCGGCCATCAGGCAGTCGCAGAAATTGATCAGGCTGCCGAGTGTGACAAACGGGAACAGGATGGTCTGCTTGAGGCCGACGGTGTGCGCAATGCTCGCGCCTTCCTCTAAAATGGTGCCCTCGCGTACATGGGAGCC
>DATITS010000279.1:0-8563 GCA_035467535.1 Desulfobacterales bacterium | reverse complement strand
CCCTCCGGCTGAACCAACCCAACAAACCCAACCAACCCAACAAACCCAACCAACCCAACAAACCCAACCAACCCAACAAACCCAACCAACCCAACAAACCCAATAAACCCAACAAACCCAAGACGTCCTGAGTGCTGAAATTCTAGCCAGCGGCGACGAGATCCGCACCGGCGCCCTGGTCGATTCCAACTCGGCCTGGATCGCACAGGCGCTCGAAGAGGCCGGTGTTGCCGTGGTCCGCCTCAACGGGGTCGGGGACGATCTCGAGCAGTTGACCGGGATCCTGAAGGAGATTGGCGGCCGGGCCGATGTCGCCGTCGTTACCGGGGGGCTGGGGCCGACGGTGGACGATCTTTCCGCAGAGGCGGCGGCTGCCGCCGCCGGCGTTGGGCTGGTTATGGAACCGGCCGCTCTCGCCGACATCGAGGAGTTTTACCGGCAGCGCAACCGGCCGATGAACCCCTCGGTCCGAAAGCAGGCCTTTCTGCCCGCGGGCGCGGACATGCTCCCCAACCCGGTCGGTACCGCACCGGGATTCCGCCTGCGGATCGGCTGCTGTACGTTCTTCTTCCTGCCGGGCGTGCCGTTCGAGATGAAGCGCATGCTGGCGGACCACGTGCTGCCGCAGATCGACCGGATGCGGGGCGAGGGCCGTGAAACCCGCCTGATCAAGAGCTTCGCCTGCTTCGGGTTGACCGAATCGCTGACCGGCGAGCGGGTAGGGGGGATCGCAGAACGGTTCCCCGGCGTCAAGCTGGGCCTGCGCGCCAAGTTTCCCGAGGTCCAGGTCAAGCTCTACACGAGCGGCCCGGTTGAAGCCGAGGCCGTCGGCCGCATAGACGCGGCTTCGGCCTGGGTCCGGGAGCGGCTCGGCGATGTGCTCTTTTCCGAGGCGGGCGAGACCATGGAGGCCGTCGTCGGCCGGCTCCTGCGGGAGAAAAAAGCATCCGTGGCCGCGGCCGAGAGCTGCACCGGCGGTCTGCTCTCCAGTCTCCTGACCGATGTTCCCGGCAGTTCCGACTATTTTCTGCTGTCGGCCGTGACCTATGCCAACGATGCCAAGATGCGCCTGCTGGGGGTCAACGCAGAGACCCTCGGCCGCAGCGGCGCCGTGCACGAAGAGACCGCGCAGGAAATGGCCGCGGGTGTGAGGCGCCTGGCCGGGGCCACCTACGGGCTTTCCACCACCGGGATCGCAGGCCCTGCGGGAGGCACACCCGCGAAGCCGGTCGGCACCGTTTGCATCGGCCTTTCCACCCCGGAACGGACGTTCGGCTACCGCTTCCACTACTCTTACGGCCGGCGCTCGATGAACAAGCACATGTTCGCGATGAAAGCCATGGACATCCTGCGGCGGGAGCTGGCAGGCGTTGCGCATTCCCTCTAACAGGGAGTTGAAAAACCGCGCCTGAGGCCGTGATCCGGCGTTGTGCGACTTTTGTGAATGTGAGTGTGAAAGCTGGAAGGTCGAAGCTCGAAGCTGGAAGCTGAGTGGATGGGGTCTTTTCCTTGCAAAACCTTTCCGGTTTCTACAACCTTTGGTTCGATCGCCAACTCAAATGCCTGAAGTCTTGGTTGATCACACAGCGTTTGTCCCTAAAAGCCTTCAGTCTTCAGCCTTCGGTCTATCTACCTGAGTAGTTGCTTTTTATGAACCTGCTTTCTCGGATCCTTAACCGCTTCACACCGCGTTTATCACCCGCCCCACCGGCGGCTTGGCCGCAGGCGCCGCAACCCACAAGGGTTCCCGGCGGCGATGGCGGCGCACTGACGATTTGCGCCGGCTGGCTCATCGACGGCCGGGGCGGACCGGAGCGGCAAAACGTCAGGATGGCCGTAAAAGACGGGCTCATCGCCGACCTCTGGGATGCGTCGGCCGTACCTAAAGTCGCTGCACCTGAAGGCATTCAGGACTTCAGCGGTTGCACGGTGATCCCCGGTCTGGTCGACAGCCACGTACACCTGACCATGAGCGGTTCGGCGGATGAGGAACTCCGGAAGCGGCTGCGGGCGGCCTCGTATGAGAGCATTCGCCGGGTGATCGGCGATCATTTGCAGGACCACCTGGGCCATGGGGTCGTCGCCGTGCGGGACGGGGGCGGCGCGCGCGGCTATGCCCTGCGGTGCGCGCGGGGTTACCCCGGGCCCATGCGTGTGCGCGCCGCCGGCTGCGCCTGGCACCGCGAAGGCCGCTACGGGAGGCTCATCGGGCGGGCGCCGGCAGGGGGTCTCGGCTTGGCGGAGGCCATTCGGCAGGACGGCGAACCCGTTGACCACCTGAAGATCGTGAACTCCGGCTTGAACAGCCTGACCGAGTTCGGAAAACAGACCGCGCCGCAGTTCGACCTGGCGGAGATGTGCGCTGCGGTAAAGACCGCCGCGGAGCGGGGGCTTTCGGTCATGGTGCACGCGAACGGAGAGGCGCCCGTGCGGGTTGCGGTCGCGGCCGGCTGCCGGTCGATCGAACACGGGTTTTTCATGGGTAAAGACAACTTGGCTCGCATGGCGGACAAGGGCGCAACCTGGGTGCCCACCGTCCTCACCATGGCGGCGTATTCACGGATTTTCGAGCAAACCGGCCGCAGCCCCGACGTGGCCCGCCGGACGCTCGACCATCAGCTCGAGCAGCTCGCGACCGCGCGCCGCCTGGGGGTGACGGTGGCGTTGGGCACGGATTCCGGCAGCCCCGGTGTCGGACACGGTGCGGCGGTCATCGAAGAGATGAAGCTCTTGATGCAGGCCGGGTATTCGCTTCCGGAAGCGATCCGTTGTGCCACGGTGAATGGTGCGCGTCTTACCGGCGGTGAATTCGGGCTGATCGAGCCGGGCAGGCCCGCGACGTTTTTGGTCGCGCAGGGTAGCCCGTCCGCACTGCCGGAAAGTCTAAGTAACATCAGGGCGGTTTTCATCGACGGAATCAAGGAATTCGAGACCGGCTGAGAGTGTCCGGCTTGACGTGTTTCAAGCCGTTGCTCAGCCACAGGGATGCCTCGCGGATGAACTCCGCCTGGTGGGTGGCATCGCTCATGATGTGGTCGCCGCCTTTCTGGACGAGGAGGCGTTTGGGCTCACCGGCTTGGTCAACGATTTCGTGCGCGTGGGTGAGCGGCACCACGTCGTCGGCCTCTCCGTGAACGACGAGGATGTTGCGCACCCGGCCGAGGTGGCCGCCAAGCTCGAATGCTTCCCTCAGGACCGCGGCCATCCGGCGGCTCTCGGGCGAAGCCTTCGGCCCCCGGGCCGGGCGTTTGAGCGGCAGACTGCGAACCGGTGCGGCAAAGGTGACGACGGCTGCGACCTGCCGCTCACCGGCCACCCGCAGGCAGACCGCTCCTCCCATGCTGCTGCCGAAAAGCCCGATCCGCTTTCCCAGGCCGGGGCGCGATTCCAGCAGGCGGATCGCGTGGAGCAGATCGCTCGCCCGACCCTCCAGGGATGTCACCTCCTCCAGCCGCCCCGCGCTCTCCCCGCAGCCCCGGTGGTCAAAGCGGAAAAAGGCGAGACCAAGAGCGTTGCAGGCCTCGGCGAGAGCGATCTGCTTGGGAGAGCTGCGGTCGCTCAGCAGCCCGTGGCAGCCGATGACGACCGGCGGGTTGTCGGCTGCGGGAAGATGCAGTGTTCCCTTGAGCCGGAGCCCGTCTGCGGCAAACTGAATGTCCACGGTGGGTTTGTGGTTTGAAAGCCCTGCCATACCTGCCTCCGGCACGAATATCCTTGAAGTCCGCGACGCGTTCCTCTAATCTACACCACATATGCGACGGCGCCAACAAACGATTGTCGAAACCGATATCACGGGGCTGGCCTTCGGTGGAAAAGGCATCGCCCGGCTCGACGGCCTGGCGGTCTTCGTGGAGAAAGCGGTTCCGGGCGACAGGGCCCGCATCCGCATCACGCGCAAGAAGCGCAACTACGCCGAAGCCCGGCTGGAGGAGATTCTTACGCCCTCCGCCGACCGGGTGGCCGCCCCCTGCCGCTACAGCGGCATCTGCGGCGGGTGCACCTGGCAGTTTCTGCGCTACGAGAGGCAGATTGAATACAAGCGGCAGCACGTGGCCGAGTCCCTGGAGCACATCGGCGCCATTACCGGGGTGCCGGTTCACGCCACCCTCCCGTCGCCCTCCCTGTTCGGCTATCGCAACAAGATGGAGTTCACCTGCACGGACCGCAGATGGCTGCTGCCCGAGGAGATGGGGCAGCCCGATGCGGAGAACGGCTTCGCGCTCGGGCTGCACGTGCCGGGCACGTTTCACAAGGTGATCGACATCGCGGAATGCCTGCTCCAGCCGGCGGCGGGCAACCGCATCCTGGGGGCGATCCGGGGGTTCATCCGGTCCTCGGGACGGCCGGTCTACGGGTTGCGCAGCCACGAGGGGTTCTGGCGTTTCGCCATGCTGCGGAACTCGGCGGCGAACGGGGGCTGGATGGTGAACATCGTCACCGCCAGCGAGGACCGCGCGATGGTGAGCGCACTTGCCGAACGACTGACGGCAGCCTTCCCCGAGGTCGTTTCGGTCGTGAACAACGTGACGGCGCGCCACGCCGGGGTCGCCGTCGGGGAGTTCGAGCTTGGGGTTGCCGGGACACCCTCCATCCGCGACGCCATCGGCCGGTTCGAATTCGACGTCTCGGCCAATTCCTTCTTCCAGACCAACACCCGCGGGGCTGAACTTCTCTACCGGACGGTGCTGGAATATGCCGGCCTGGAAGGGCAGGAGACGGTGCTCGATCTCTACAGCGGCACCGGCACCATCCCCATTTTTATCTCGGGGCACTGCCGGGAGGTGGTTGGCATCGAGATCATCGCAAGTTCTGTGGCCGATGCGGAGCGAAACTGCCGGCTCAACGGAGTGTCCAACTGCAGGTTCATCCGGGGGGACATCCTGGAGGGCCTGTCAGGGGTTACGGTGCGGCCGCAGGTGATGATCATCGACCCGCCGCGGGTCGGCATTGCCAAGGAGGTGGTGCAACGGGTGCTCGCCGTGGGCCCGGAGCGCATCGTGTACGTCTCCTGCAATCCGGCGACCCTCGCGCGGGACCTCGTGCTGCTGAAGGAGGGCTACGCGGTGCGGGAGGTCCAACCGATCGACATGTTCCCCCACACCTTTCACGTCGAATCGGTGGCGCGCTTGGAGCGAAAATAGGCAGCGCCAAAGGAGGGTGCCGTGAAAGTCGTCTTCCACGAAGACTTCTATCAGGTTTACACCTCCGACCCGGCGGCGGAAGCGGGCCGCATGGAGGCCATCGTCGCCGTGCTCGAACCCCACGTGGAATTCGTCACGGCCGAACCGGCCTCGGAAAAGCAGATCGCCGCCGTGCACACGGCCGCCCACATCGAAAGGGTCCGGCAGATGGGGCTCTACGACATCGCGGCCCTTGCCGCCGGCGGCGCGGTGCAGGCAGCCGCTATCGGGCTCACCGAACCGTGCTTCGCCCTCATCCGGCCGCCCGGCCATCACGCTTCGGCCGGTTCCTGCTGGGGGTTCTGCTATTTCAACAACATGGCGGTGGCCATCGCCGCCTTGAAGGACGCGGGCAAGATCCGGGCGGCCCATGTCCTGGACTTCGATCTGCACTTCGGCGACGGCACGGTGAACATCCTGGAGCGCAGGGACTATGTCGGCATCCACAACCCGGGTGCCCACGAGCGCAAGGCGTACCTGTGGGAGGTCGCTGAAGAGCTGGCGCGCTGCCGGGCGGACATCATCGGCATATCCGCCGGTTTCGACAACCACCGCCAGGACTGGGGCGGGCTGCTCACGACCGAGGACTATTTCGAGATGGGCCGCATGGTGCAGGAGGCCGCCAAGCGCTGCAACGGCGGGTGTTTCGCAATCCTGGAAGGCGGCTATAACCAAGATGTGCTGGGTCAAAACGCACTGGCGCTGGTCAACGGACTTTCCGTCGGAGGCCCATGGTTGAAAAATATGTCCAAAATTAATTAAACTTATCGGAAAGTCGGCCGATAATGCCATTGAAGAGCCAAACACTGGCAGGAGGCCGGCCGAAGATGGTGGACAGATACTGTACAGTTCTGTTGGTTGACAACGAGGAGATGATTCTGGATTTTGGAGGCAGGATCATTCAACGTTTAGGCCATCGGGTTCTTACGGCCCCTTCTTGCGAATTAGCGTACCGGATAGCCGAAGAAAATGGAGAGGCCATCGACTTGGTCATACTCGACTATTGCAACGCCGCTTCAAACGGCGAGAAGGTTCTGAAGCGCTTTAAAGAAGTAAACGACGACCTGAAAATCATGATAACCAGCGGTTACTGCGAGTTTGCTCCCGTATCCAGCCTCTTAAAGGAGCAGGGGTTCGATTTCATCCAGAAACCGTTTACGGCGGCCGAACTGACGGATAAGGTCAACTGGATGTTGTCCTAAACGTTGCATCGCATTTGTGATCCACCGAAGAGCATTCCCAAACTCCCTCCATTACCTATCCTCCCCCCCCGATTGCTGTCGCCACTTGGGGCGTCATCAAGATCAGCACTATGCTTGCTTTTTCATCGAGGGTACGGTATGCACCAAATATAAGTCTGATATCAACTGCTTGCTCATCTTTGACGAGCGTGTTCCATCTAAGGTGGGTATTTGGAAGCGAAAAGCTCACCGCTCACCAACACTGATCTCGCTGCCTTGGTAGAAACAGGTCGCGAACTTGGAGCTGAGCTGCGTCTCCCCAGCCTCCTGCAGCGTATCCTCGATAAAGCCACACTGCTCACAGATTCCCGGGATAGCAGCGTCATTCTTTTTGATGAAAGGCGAAAGCATCTGTATTTCGCGCATGCCACTGGTGCAAACGCTGACACGCTACTAGAAAAATGGGGAGGGGCCAGCGACCGCGGCATTCCTCTCACCGGAAGCAAGGCCGGCGAAGTTTTTACATCAGGACGCTCCATTATCATCAACGACATCTCCAAGGACCCGAGCCACTACCCAGGCGTTGATAGTGAGACCGGCAAACCGACGCTGTCCATGGTATGTGTTCCGATGACCTTCGCGGCTAAGCGAATCGGTGTCATGCAGATTCTCAATAAACAGAAAGGCCATTATTCTGACCGCGACCTCGTGCTTCTCGAGAATTTTGCCACTCAGGCCGCCATCGCCATCCGAAACGCTCGTTTGGTTCAGGAGTTATTGGCCCATATGGGTCTTTACTCTTCCCATGCAGCGGAAGATGGCCCGGTTGAGCTTCTCGAAGAGTTGATTCGACCTGCCCACAATGAAGTGCTGTCAATTCTCTTTGCCGACATGCGCGGGTTTGTGCAGCTTTGCCATGTGGAAGGCCGTGCGGAAAGAATCCAGCAACGCCTCAACGACTTTCTGGGAATGCTTTCCGACACGGTTATCGCTTCCCAGGGTATGGTCAACAAGTTCCTGGGAGACGGCTTGATGGCCATGTTCCGAGGAGAAGATCACTCCAGGCGGGCGGTCGAGTGCTCCACCCAGATGGTCAAAAATTTTGCGGAGCTCCGAGCCCGGTGGGACGAGGAGAGCAATGTGCCTTTAGGGTTTCTCGATTTGGGGGTTGGAATTGCCACCGATACTGTAATCATCGGCTCGATCGGAAGCGAGCACGTGCGCGATTTCACCGCCATCGGTACGGCGGTCAATCTGGCCGCGTACCTAACCGAGCAGGCCCGCGGCGGCCGGCATATTTTGGTCGACAAAATGACCTTTCGGGCTGCCAAATCCATCATCCAGGATTTCGATGGCCCTGAAGTGTTCGAATTCAAGAAATCCGGCCAGGCCATTGGCCATCCGTACGAGCGCTACCATGTCAAGACGCTCAATACCGAAGGCGCATCGAACGATTCCCCAGTTCCTTCCACGGTGAGCCCCACGTCCTCTCTCGAAAAGGGTGTTTTCATCAGCTACAGCCACAAAGACAAGAAGTGGCTGGAGATGCTCCAAATGCATCTCAAACCGTATCTTCGGAGCGGTTCTGTCAGCGCATGGAGCGATACCCAGATACAGCCCGGCAAACAATGGCAAGAGGAGATCCAGAAGGCCCTCGCCTCTGCCAAGATCGCTATTCTTCTCGTCAGCCCGCATTTCCTCGATTCCGAGTTTATCGTTGCGAACGAGCTGCCGCCTCTCCTGGCGGCCGCGGAGAGCGGAGGGGTGAAGATTCTTTGGATACCCCTGAGCGCGAGCTCATATGATGAAACGGGGATCGGAAACTATCAGGCAGCCCTCGACCCGTCTATCCCCCTGGACGATCTGACAGCCGCCGAGCAGAATCAAGCCTTCGTCAAGCTGTGCAAGCAAATCAAGGCGGCCATGAAAGAATGAGGCTTCCGCTGAGGATTTGCACGACGGATGTGGGGAATGCGTTGCAGAGGCGACGTCGTTGAAGGCGATGGATGAGAATCAAGTTCGGCAACGTAATGGAAAAGCAAGGGTACAAGCAGGGTAAGCGTTCCAAGATTGGGTTTGATGAAAATCGGATGGTGCTGAATATAATCTGATTATCGACTCTCAGAAATACATAAAGGGCGGTCGCAATTGACCGCCCTTTGTTTATGGGCTATATCTTTCTCTGTTAAAGTCTTGACGCAG
>DATITS010000278.1:0-17084 GCA_035467535.1 Desulfobacterales bacterium | reverse complement strand
ACTGGGTCAAGGGGCGTCTGTCTGCGGCGGCAAGGGCTTTGCGCACACGCAATCCACCGCGCTTTACATCGCCTCCGGTATCGGGGTATGAGTTCCGCCCATGACTAAGCTTCTCTTCACGCTGGGGGTCATCGCTGCCGGCCTGTCGCTCGGCTATGGCCTTCGAATGGCCGTCGAAGCCGGGCGCCTCCGGCTGCCCCTGCCGCTATCCGACCTCAGAAGACTGCTCCAGAAAGTCGGCTTGCTGTTTTTCATGTATTTTTCCTTCATGGCGACCGTTTGGATCATCCGCATCGACAACCTGAGGCTCGTCGCGCTGCCCGTGATAGGCCTCTTCATACTCCTCTTCGGGGGCGCTCTCGCCCTTGCGTTTGCGCGGGTGTTGAAACTGAACCGCCGGCAGACCGGATCCTACTTTGCCTGCGGCTCTTTTTCAAATATCGGCTCTATCGGCGCCCTGGTGGTGTTCGTGTTCCTGGGCGAGGAGGCCTTCGCCTACGTTCCGCTTTACAAGCTCTTCGAGGAGGTTTTCTATTTTACCGTCGGCTTTCCGATCGCCAAATATTTCAGCCCGGCCAATGAGGCGGCGCCTGACGAAGCCATGGCGCTGCGCCTGAAAAGAGTCTTTACCGACATTTTCGTGGTCGCCGCTTTGGCGTCGATCACGATCGGCGGCGGGCTGAACCTGGCGGGTGTGGAGCGGCCGGAGATTTTTGCAAAGCTGAACGCCGTCTTCATACCGGTCGGGACGTTCATCCTGCTGGTTTCGATCGGCATGGCCATGCGGTTCTCACGCATCGGAGACTACGTCCGGGAGTGTGCCGCCATCGCGGGCATCAAATTCGTCGTCCTGCCGGTGACCGCCTGCCTGGCGGGCTATTTTATCGGGCTTGGGTCCATGCACGCGGGGCTGCCGCTGAAGGTCGTCTTGATCCTCTCTTCGGCGCCGGTGGCGTTTACAGCCCTGATCCCTCCCTCCATCTACGACCTGGACCTGGATCTCTCCAATGCCTGTTGGCTGACTTCCACGCTGGCGCTCTTCGGGGTGCTTCCGATCGTGTACCTGCTGATTCAACAGCTGTGAAGGGCGCGGCGAACCATGCGGAAAGACCCGGATGCACACACCCAGGCCTTCCGGGGCGCCTTCACGGCCGCTTGACGATTTTTCCGGCAAGGACCCTGTCGCTGACGGGCAAGGTTCCGACGGGCTCCTCAGGGATGTTGCAGCAGGACTCGGTTCGATTTCGGCCTTTTTCCTTAGCGCAATAGAGGGCCTGGTCGGCCGTGTGGATCAAGTCGGATAGCGTGGTCTCCGGGTCAGCGAGTTCAATCTTCTTAAAATGAAACCCGATCGAGACGGTAATGCCGACGGCAACTGTGTCGAAGCTGAATTTGAAGTCCTCGACCGCACGCCGGATGCGCTCGCAATAGGCAACCATCGCTTCCTGGCTGATTTCACCGCGCGGCAAAATAATGAATTCATCACCGCCATAGCGCGCTACCAGGTCCTCCGTCCGCTTGTTTTCAATCACGATGTTGGCAAATCTGGATAAGACAAAGTCGCCCCATTGGTGGCCATACGTGTCATTGATCGATTTGAAATTGTCGATGTCCGCGATGATGATGCCGACCGGCCGCTTGTGCCGACCGGCATACGCCACTTCCATCGATGCCAGCTTGGTGAAGTGGTGACGGTTGAAAATCCCCGTCAAGGGGTCGAAAGTGGCGGAATACAGCAGGCTTTCTTCCAGCTGGATCTCGGCCTCGGTTTTGTATTCGATTTTCATCATGGAATGACCCACCTGAAACGTCACGCCGGGGGATAGGATGGCGCGGCTGACTCGACAGGAGTCCACGAAAGTCCCATTGGTGGATGCCTTGTCTTCGACCGTGATCGTGTCGCCCATCCATTCGATGATGCAGTGAACGCGGGAGACCCGGTCGTCGTTAAGGCTGATATCGGTACTGGGCGAACGCCCGATCGTTGAGGTGCCGCGCCTGAGTTTGTGCCGCCGGCCGCTGTTGTTTCCTGAAAAAATAATCAAATGCGGGTGCAGATGGTCTTTCTGGACATAGGCGCCGCCGTCGATGATCGTGGTCTGGTCGAGATTGGCTGGTTCGATGTTTCGCATGGGCAGGTTTAGGGAAAATGGTTTCAGTCAAACTCTCGACCGCTCTCCACCGACTGTTGGATCAAGATCCGCTCGGATCCGAGCCCAGCGGCGGAAGGCCTGTTATCTATGTTGATTGGCAGTTTTCTGGAAAAACTTTAATGGAAAATTCCACGGGTCGGCTATTGCAGATCGCAGTCGTTTTTCGCGTTTCTAAATGCCCTGAAACCCGATTGTGATGGGCTCGCGGATTGCCGACACGGTGTTCGGATCTGCCGCGCGGTTTTTTTCTTGACAGGGCGGCCGCGATCCGATATTGAATTCTGTATTCAAAATACAAAACACAGTTTAACAGGATGTTGAAAAACAAGCATCAGGCCGTCAGCCAAGGCGGATATCCGCTTGAGGCAAGAGGCTTGAGGCTCGAGGCACAAAACAAATTCAGACCCAGTCAGTTAGGCCTCCAGCTTCCAGCTGATTGCATGTGAGCATTTACAATAGCCGCACAACGCTGGATCACGGCCTCAGGCGCAGTTTTTCAACACCCTGCTAAGTGAGGTCAGCATGGCCCGCTCAGTGCATCTGCGACCGGCGAACGATTATTCCTCCAGAGCATCCGCCCGGCGGCGTGTCGTCAACCTCGGGGCGGAGCACGAGAACCTCGATCAAAAAGCCTACCAGATCCTCAAGTCCATGATCATTGAGCGGCAGTTGCTGCCCGGCGACAAAATTCCGCAGGAGAAGCTCGCCGAAGACCTGGGCATCAGCCGCACCCCCCTGATCAACGCCCTCAAGTTCCTCGAGCATGAAAAGCTCGTCCAATCCATCCCTCGCCGGGGGTTTTTCGTCCGCCTTTTCGACAAGGCGGAGATGATCTCCATTTTCGAATTGCGGGAACTGCTGGAGGGACTGTCGGCCCGCAGAGCCTGCCAGAACATCACCGACCGGGAGATCGGCCAGTTAAAGGGTTTTTTTCGGCAGTTTGCCGGCATCAAGGACATTACCGACATCAAGGCCTACGCGCGGGAAGACCGTCGTTTCCACAACCTGCTGACCAGCATCGGCGCGAAGGAATTTCTCAAAAGCATCCTCGAAACCTACAACATCATCAGTTTCAGCTATCAGACCGTTTTGTCCGAAGGGCTGGTGCGGTCACCGAATGAAACGATTCACGAGCATCTGGCCATCATCAAGGCCATCAGCAACCGGGATGCCGATTCGGCTGAACGGCTGATGCGCCTGCATCTCAGTAATTCCGCCGCGGTCCTCCGGCAAGGCTGAAAGAGGCAAGCGGTCAAGCCGGCATGGGAAATGCGGAGGCGAAATGGCGCGGTGTCCGGTTACAGGAGCCAGGCAACGTGCAAACCGTAATAGGTTTTTAAACCAACCATAGTTGAACCGAATCGCAAGAGAAAGGAGGGATAGGGGCGCAAGAAAGTCTTTGTCAGCAGTTCGTTTCAGCGGGCTACCATCGAACAAGCTAACCACATAACGTCAAGGAGAGACCTCATGAAAAAGATCCTCGCAGCGGTTCTGATTCTGTTTGTGGCCACGACCTTTGCCTGGGGCGCATCCACTATCATCACCAAGCCGGTGACGCTTTATTGTGCGTTCTCCGCCGGCGGCGGGACCGACCAGGTGAACCGCGGACTGGCCGAAGGCATGAAAGAGTATCTCGGGGTGCAGGTGAACGTCGTCAACCTGACGGGCGCCGGCGGCGGCATCGCGATGGACAAAGTGTGGCAAAGCCCCCGCGACGGCCTGTCGATCCTCGGCATTTCCGAAACCGGGCTGTTCGTCCCCGCCAATGCCGCGCACCACACCACGGCCAAGGACTGGCAGTGGTTCTGGGCCGGCGGGTCCCCGGGGGTCCTGCTCGTGCCGATGGATTCCAAGTACAAGACTTTCAAGGATCTCGTGGATGACGCTAAGGCGCGGCCCGGCCAGGTGAAGGTGGCGGCGAGCGCTCTGCCGGGCGTGTGGAGCATCCGCTGGATGTCGATCGGCAATGCCGCCGGCATCAAGACCAATGTGCTGCCCTATGCCGGTTCGGCGCCTTCGGTGACAGCGGCCCTCACCGGTGAGGTCGACGCCGTGCACGTGTCGGTCGGCGAGGCGCTGCAGTACATGCAGGCCAAGAAG
This sequence comes from Desulfobacterales bacterium, assembly GCA_035467535.1. Lineage (GTDB taxonomy): Bacteria > Desulfobacterota > Desulfobacteria > Desulfobacterales > SpSt-501 > SpSt-501. Next base: position 12,831 of record DATITS010000278.1, on the reverse strand, counting down.
CTGCGTCCGCTCGTGGCAAGCGAGGTCGAGGGCGTCGACATCCCCGGCGTCGGCAAGGTGGCCGCGATCACCGACACGTTCCCGGATTTGAAGAAAGTTCTGCCCATGCCCCAACTTCTCGGCATAGCCATCCCGATGGACACGCCGGCGCCGATCAAGGAAGAGATCACCAAGGCGTTTGATGCCGCCATGAAATCAGACGCCGTGAAGAAAATCCTGGAGGCCCAGGTGGCGCAGCCCTTCGGCTGGTCCGGGGAGAAGGCCAACAATATATCCAAGTCCCTGGAGTCCAAGTTCAGCTGGATGATGGTCGACCTGAACATCGCCAAGAAGAACCCGGCTGACCTGGGCATTCCGAAACCGTAGGGTGGAAGCGGCTTTAAAGCCCCTTCTCAGACCCGGGGGGCTGTTTTGTCCCGCGGCTTGAAATGCTCACGTACCAACGTGTACGTTCCGCTTTCAATCCGCGGGATGCCTTGCCCTCGGGTCTGATCTAAGGCGTTAAAACCGCGTCCTTATAAGTGAAGCGGCCCCATACGGGCCAACTCTGAGGCTCTCAATAGGAAAGAAGTCGGTCATGGACGAATCAAAAGTTCGGCTGCGGTCGCTCGACGTTTTTATGGGGCTGGGGTTTCTGGCCGTTGGCGCGTTCGTGGTGTACGACGGGTTCGTCGCCTACTACGCGCCGCAGTTGGCCACCGTGGATAAATCCTCCAACCCCGGCGTGACCACCATTTTTATCGGCGGCCTACTAGGGCTTCTCGGGCTCACAATCGCGATCATCGGCATGCTCGGATCGCGCCATCCATTGCGCATCGGCAAGCAGGTGGTCTCCGAGACGCTTCACTCCAAGCCCTTCTGGATGGGGTGTGTCGTTCTATCCTGCATTGCCATCTACTTTTTCGTGTTGTGGGACCGTCTCCCATATGTCGTTTCGACCTTCATTTTCCTTGTTGGGATGATGTTCATCTTCAGGGCGGGTGCCTGGTGGAAGATTCTGCTCATCGCAGGAGTCACCACGACGATCGTCTGGTATGTCTTCGGCGTGCTGGCCATGGTGCCGCTGCCCTAACCTCAAACGTTGCATTAAACGGGACCACCATGGGCTTTGAACAGATACTCGCTGAAGTCCTGAAGACCCTCAATTTTGAGTTTATCTCGCTGATTGCCATCGGTGTTTTTATCGGGCTCATTGTTGGTGCGCTCCCGGGTCTGACCACGACCATGGGCATCGCCCTGCTGACCGGCATCACCTTCAAGTTCACCGGCCACGCGGCCATCGCGCTCTTGATGGGCCTTTATGTCGGCGGGGTGTCGGGGGGCTCGCTCTCGGCGATTCTGATCGGCATTCCCGGGACTCCGGCAAATGCCTCGTCGATACAGGACGGTTTCCCCCTCGCCATGGCCGGCAAGGCAGCGCAGGCGATCACCATATCCCGGGCGGCCTCGGTCATGGGGACTCTTTTTGGCATCGGCTGCCTGGCCTTCTTCACCCCCCTGCTGACGGAATTGGCCTTGAAGTTCACATCGGCCGAATTCTTCCTGGTCGGACTGTTCGGCGTCCTCATCTCGGGCAGCCTGACCGGGTCCGACCTGCCGCTCAAGGGCTGGATCGGAGGCTTATTCGGGCTGGCCATCGGGATGATCGGCGCCGACGAACTCACCGCCTGGCAGCGGATGAGCTTCGGCAGCCCGGAGCTTTTCGGCGGCGTGCCGTTCATTCCCATCATGATCGGGTTTTTCGGCATCCCGCAGGTGGTGGAGTCGTTGATCGACGAGCAGGAAGTGCTCGTGGCCGTCCTCGACAAGAGCAAGATCAAGATCAAGGAAATTTTGAAATACTGGTGGGTGGCCATCCGCTCGGGGCTGATCGGGGTAGGGATCGGCATCATCCCGGGGGTGGGCGAAGACGTCGCCTCCTGGACCTCCTACGGGGTCGCCAAGAGGGCGAGCAAACACCCCGAGGAGTACGGCAAGGGCTCCATCGAGGGGCTCGTGGCCGCCGAAACGGCGGACAATTCCTGCGTCGGCGGCGCGATCATCCCGCTTCTGTCATTAGGGATTCCGGGCAGCCCCCCGGCCGCCGTCCTGCTCGGCGCCTTCCTGATTCACGGCGTGCGCCCGGGGCCGATGCTGAGTTTCGAGTTTCCGGCCTTCACCTACCAGGCGGTGTCGTGGCTGCTGGTGGCGACGCTGTTCATGCGGCTTCTCGTCATGTGGCTGGCACGGCCGATGCAAAAAATACTTCAGGTCAAGAACTCGATCCTGATGCCCATCGTGACGGTGCTGTGTGCCATCGGCGCCTATTCCTTGGACATCCGTTTCCTCGACATCACGCTCGTCTTCCTGGCCGGGCTGCTCGGCCTTCTTTTCAAGCAGGGAAAATACCCGGCCGCACCGCTCGTGCTCGGCATCGTCCTGGGGCCGCTGGTGGACACGAATTTCCGGCGCGCGCTCAAGGCGTCCGGGGGGGATTTTTCGATCTTTTTCACCCGGCCGGTCTCACTCATCCTGGTGATCTCCATCGTCGTGCTGATCCTCGGACAGCTGGGCGTGTTTGCCAAGATGGCGGAGGTGTTCAAAAAAAACCGGGAGGCGGCTGAGTGAGCATGGAAGGGCCGGACAAACAGCAAGGGTGGCCGGTGATGGGGATGCCATGATCGGAGTTTCACCGGCCTATTTTATTTCGATAAACACGAGCCGGTTCTCGCCCGACGATGTTGCGGAAGGGCTCGAGGGCCTGGCTGCCTTGGGGTTTCAGGGATTTCAACTGGAGGTGTTCCACCGGGAGCGACTCGGGGACTGGCTTGAGACGGGTGCCGTAAAGGTTCGAAAGCGATCGTTGGAACTCGGGTTCCAGGCCACCCAGTTTGTGGCGCACTTCATGCTGGAAGATTTTGCCGACCGGCAACGCCTTGTTTCAAATGCCGCGGCTCGTGGCCGACCTCGAGGCGGGCGGTTACAAAGGGCCCTGGGACATTGAGATCATTTGCAAACCGGAAGAGGCAGAGATCGAATACGGCAGCGGCCGTACATTTATCGAGAACCTATTGAACCGATCCTGATTTGCGCAAAGGAGACACGCATGCTCAAGATGGCCATCATCACCGGGTTCCTGTCCAAGACCAAGGACCGGTTCCACGAGTACAACCAACCGCTCGATCTGGACGGCAAGTTCAGGCTCATGACCGAGATGGACGGCTTCGACGGGGTGGAGATCGTCTACCCCTACGAGGTCAACGATGCGGCTGAAACCAAGGCGGTGTTGAAAAAACACAAGTTGAAGGTCGCCGCCGTCAACGTGAACGTGAAGGCCGAGCCCGAGTTCCGAAACGGCGGGCTGACCTCGCTTGATAAAAAGATCCGCAACAAGGCTGTGCGCTTCATCAAGGGGGCCAAGGACTTTGCCGAGGCCGTCGGCGCCGACAAGGTCACCTGCTGCCCGCTCGGCGACGGCTACGAGTTCGCTTTCCAGCACGACTATGCTGCGGCCTGGAAGCACCTGGTCGAGACCTTCGGGGCGGCCGGAAGCTACAAGACGAAAATCCCGCTCTTCATCGAGTACAAGCCGAGTGAGACCCGCGGCCGCTGTTTCCTGGACACGGCGGCCAAGAGCCTGTGCCTGCTGAACGACATCGGCATCAAGCAGATGGGGGTGACGCTCGATTTCGGGCACTCCACCTACGGCAACGAGAACCCGGCCGAGGCCCTCGTGCTGCTCGCCGAGAGCGACTACAGGTACTACATCCACATCAACGACAACGACGGCAAGTGGGACTGGGACTACTTCTGCGGCACGAAGCACTTCCTGGAATACGTCGAGTTCCTCTATTACCTCAAGAAGTACAAATATAAAGACTACCTCACCTCCGACACCTCGCCGACGCGCTGGGACATCAAAGAGGTCTTCGAGGCCAACAACCGCATGTCCAACCGGATCTGGAACAAACTGGACAAAATAGACGGCGGCCGGATCGCACGCCTGATGGCCAAGGGCGACTACATGGCGACGTGGAGGTTCATCGAAGCCAATATCTTCGGGTTGAAATAAAATAAGGGTTCAAGGGGCCAAGGGTTCGAGTGCTGATGGAGGCGGACATCAAATTCGTTTCACTTGAACCCTCGACCCTTTGAACCCTTGACCCCTTAACCAAGGAGACCCCCCTATGACTCACACCCCCATGACCATCGCAGAGCTCAAGCGCATGGCCGGGATCATCCGCTGCGACATCATCGAAATGATCTGCACGGCCGGCGCCGGCCACCCGGGCGGGTCGCTGTCGGCCACCGACGTGGTGACGGCGCTTTACTTCCGATTGATGCGCATCGACCCCAAGAACCCCGGCTGGCCCGACCGCGACCGCTTCATCCTGTCCAAAGGCCACGCCTGCCCCGTGTGGTACGCGGCGCTGGCCGAGCGCGGGTATTTCGACAAGAAACACCTCGCGACCCTGCGCCAGCTCGGCAGCATCCTGCAGGGGCACCCGGACATGCACAAGTGCCCGGGGGTCGACATGACCGTAGGCTCTCTCGGGCATGGGTTTTCGGCCGGGTTGGGGATGGCGCTGGCCGGCAAGCTGCGGAAGAAAGACTACCATGTCTGGGTGGTCATCGGCGACGGCGAGTCCCAGGAGGGATCGATCTGGGAAGCGGCCATGGCGGCCCCCAAGTGGAAGCTCGACAACCTCACGGTCATCCTCGACCGCAACCACCTGCAAAACGATTACTGCGTGGACGACGAGATGCCCATCGAACCCGTGGCCGACAAGTGGCGCGCCTTCAACTGGCACGTCGAGACAATCGACGGCCACTCGATGGAGCAGGTGGTTTCCGCGCTCGAGGCCGCCCAGGCCCGCACGGGGGTGCCGACCGCGATCATCGCCGAGACCGTCAAGGGCAAGGGGGTCTCCTTCATGGAAAACGTGGCCGACTGGCACGGCAAGGCCCCCTGCCAGGAAGAGGCGGGCAAGGCCCTGGACGAAATCAGGAGGTGCTTCTGTGAAATCTAAATACCGCTACGTTCTTCCGGAAATCCGGGCACTGCTCACCGCCAAGGAGCTCTTCGCCAAGGCCAAATCGGCGCCCACCCGCTATTCGTATGCCGATGCCCTGCTCGCGCTGGGCGGGACGAACCCGGACGTGGTCTCGCTCGACGCGGACGTCTCCAAGTCCATGAAAACGACGATGTTCGCCGCCAAGTTTCCCGAACGATCCTTCAACTTCGGGATCGCCGAGCAGAACATGATGGCGGCCGCGGCCGGAATGGCGACCACGGGTCTCATCCCCTTTGCCAACACCTATGCGGTGTTTGCCAGCATGCGGGCGCTCGACATGGTGCGCAACAGCATCCACTACCCGCACCTGAACGTGAAGATCGCCGCCAGCCACAGCGGGATCACGCCGGGTCCGGACGGGGTGACCCACCAGGCCCAGGAGGATTTGTCCATCATGCGCGCGCTGGCCGGCTCCACCGTGATCGCGCCCGCCGACCCGACGAGCACCAAGATGGCCGTGCATGCCGCCGCCGCATACGACGGGCCGGTCTATCTCAGTTTCACGCGCGACCCCGTGCCGGTGCTCTACGATGAGACGTTTCCCTTCAAGATCGGCAAGGCCGTGGTCGTGCGCGAGGGCAAAGATGCCGCCATCATCGCCAACCGCGACCTGGTGATCCAGGCCTTGATCGCCGCCGAGTTGCTGGCAAAAAAAGGGATCGACGTGCGCGTCATCGACTGCCACACGCTCAAACCCCTCGACGAGCGGATGGTGCTCAAGGCGGCCAGGGAAACGGGGGCGATCGTCACCGCCGAGAACAACATCATCTTCGGCGGCTTGGGCAGCGCGGTGGCCGAGGTGTTGGTGGAGAAATACCCCATTCCGATGAAACGCGTCGGCGTGCAGGACACCTTCGCCGAGTCCGGACCGTATCTCGAGGTGATCGACAAGTACGGACTGACCGCGCGGCACATCGTCAAGGCCGTGAACGAGGTGCTCAAGCGCAAACCGACCGTCAAGGCTACATCGCAAGCCAAACCGACATCTAAACCCAAAGCCAAAGCAACGAAATCGAAGATGAAGGTCAAGGCCGGCAGGAAGCGCTGAAGAATAACCCTCCCTGAAGGCCGGGTGCCAGGCCCAGCGCCATCCGGTGTGGAGCGAAATCCCCCCAGCCCCCTTTTCCAAAGGGGGAGAGACGCCGGAATAGGCCTTTTACAAAACCATGAAAAACAATCAACCCTCTCCAGCGGACATGGAGGGGGTTGATTGTTTTAACGACCCGGAACCGTTCGAGCCGCCCGCAGCGAATGTGAGGCCAACCGCTCACTCAATCATTACCGAGCCATCTTTGCATGACAGGCATGTTCGTATGTGGTAACTACTCAGGTAGATAGACTGAAGGCTGAAGGAAAAGAGATGCGCTGTCATCATCTCCCTTCAGTCTTTAGTCCTCGTTCTAATGTCTGAGCAGTTACGCCACATGGAGGGTTGAGGTGCACCCAAATAATGGACTCGTAAAAAGTCATCATAACCGATGGCTTTGTAAGAAGCCCAAGTTCAAGGCGCGCGAGTCCCGTGGAGTGAGGCGTACATGCAGTACGCCGCAGCGACAGCGGGATGAAGCGCAACGCCGAAATTGGGCTTCTTACGAAGCCATCAAGAATGCATGCGGCTGGTTTTTGGCCTTGATCCTGCTCGCCGGGTGTTCATCCGTCAGGGTTTACACCACCGAGCCTGCCGTCCGCCAGGCGACTTCCGCGCACTTCGACGTGCTGCTGCAACCGCAGCTGGCAGCCGGAAAGACCTATTTCAATTCTTTCCGCTTCGCCATCACCAACAAGACCGACAAGCCCTTCTCCGTCGATTGGGACGACAGCTACTACCTGCTGGACGGGCGCCGGCAGGGGCAATTCGGCTGGCCGGGCATGAGCGTCGACGAACTCCGGGAGCTTCAAAAGAGCCCCGTCAGCATCGTGGCCCCCGGGGAAACACGGGCCGGGGTGATTTTCCCCATCCAGTTTCTTGACCGCAAGAAGCTGCGCGACGGGGCCCGCCCGGGAAGCGGGGACACGGTCGGCCAGGCGCTCCTCGGCGTGTTGCCGGAGGGAGTGAACGGGATCGAGCTGACGGTGAACCTGGACGGAGAATCGGTTCGCGAAACCCTGACCCTGCAGATCACGTCGGCCCGGCGATGACACCCGGACAGGATGTTGAAAAATGGCGCCTCCGGCCGTGACCCGGCGTTGCGTGGCTCTTGTAAATGCTCACATGCAATCGGCTGGAAGCTTGAGGCTCGAAGCTGGAAGCCTGGCTGACCGGGTCCGAATTTGTCTTGAGCCTCGAGCCTCTTGCCTCAAGCTAATATCCGCCTTGGCTGACGGCCTGATGCTTGTTTTTCATCACTCCGCTATCCGGCCGGCTGCAAGCGCTTGCGGAAGATGCGGGTCCGCCGCTTGCTCAGTACGTTGAACCGGGACCAGGCGTTGACGATCATGGTGTTGGTTTCGAGTTCCCGGTTGGTTTCGATGCTCCGCACGTTTTTTTTGCGCACCGACCGATACATGCCGAGGATCATCATGGGCAGAATCCGCTGGGGGTTGGCGCCCGGGCGGACGCCGGCAAAACAGAAGTCCACGGTGTCGTAGTGCTTGAAGCCTTTCAGAATGTGGCAAAACCCCAGGGGCCAGAGCTTGCCGTTGGCTTTTTGAAACGCGCGGCTCAGGGACGGCACCCCGATAAAAAACCCCTGCAGCCGGTCCTGCCGGTCCATGACCATCTGGACGAAGCGCGGGTCGATATACTCGAAGTACTTCTTGTCGTAGTAGGCTTTCTGCTCTTCGGTGAGCGGGGTGACGCCATAGAGCGGCTCAAAGGATGCCTCCAGCACCTCCCATAACCGGCCCAGATACTCCTGAAGCCTTTTCTTGGTGAGATCCGTGACCAGGCGGTAACCCTCCGCCTCGGCGGCCGGCAGGACCTTTTTCTCCATCATTTTAAAAAGTGCCGGCGTCTCCTCAGGGACTTCAACGCGCTGCTCGATATAATCGACTTCCTTTTCGAAGCCGAACCCTTCAAGCAGGTTGCGGTAGTAGGGCTTGTTGTAGCTGCCGGCGACCGTCGGCAGGGCGTCAAACCCGTCGACCAGCATCCCCTCCGGGTCAAAGTCCGAAAACCCATGCGGCCCAGTCATCTCGCGGCAGCCTTCGCGGGCAAACCAGACCTCCAGATGCCCGAGCAGCGCCGTTGCGACCTGCCTGTCGTCCACGCATTCGAACCATCCGAACCGCCCCCGGCGAAACCCCAGCTTCTGCGCTTCGAGCGTGTGAATGATGCCGCACACCCGCCCGACCACGTTCCCGTTGCGTGAAGCGAGGACCAGTTTGGTGTCGGCGATCTTGAACGATGGGTTCTTTTCAGAGGAAAAGAAATCAAGCTCGTCGCGGGTCAATTTCGGGATGAAGTTCGGGTCGCCTTGGTAGAGCCCGAGCGGGAATGTGACCCATTTTTTCAAGTCCGGCCGGGTGCGGACCTCGGTGATCGAAATCGTCATGGGTGTCCTGCCTTCCGTGGAGGTCGCAATAAAAGATTTCCATACCATACGCCCGGGGAAAATGCCATCGCCCGGGCGGGCCGCTCCGGTTCGAGGGTGTCTTTTTACAGTTTCATCAAAAATGAAACTCTTGCATTTTTTTGGCATTTTGGCTAAAAAGAACATTTCTGAAAATACAAAAAACCTTAAAGTCGCCGTTAACCGCCGAACGGTTCATGTTGCAGATATGACAAACTCGATCATCACGAAAACCGGCAGCTATATCCCCCCGGACAGGGTTCCCAACAGCCATTTTCTCGAGAACGTTTTTTACGACGCCAATGGACAGTTGCTCGATCGACCGAATTCCCAGGTCATCCAGAAACTCCACGAGATCACCGGCATCGAGGAGCGACGCTATGCGCCGAAAGAGGTGTGCGCCTCCGACATGGCGTTCATGGCGGCGGAGGCGGCGCTGGACGGGGTGGACCGGGAAAGCCTCGACCACATCATCGTGGCCCATAATTTCGGCGACGTGCAAGCGGACAGCCTGCGGCAGGACATGGTGCCGACACTGGCCGCGCGGGTCAAACACCGGCTGCGTATCAAGAACCCCTACACCGTTGCCCTGGATCTCCCGTTCGGCTGCCCGGGGTGGCTGCAGGGGGTGATCCTGGCCGATTATCTCATCAAGTCCGGTGACGCGAAGAAGATCCTGGTGATCGGCAGCGAGAGCCTGGCGCGGGTGGCAGACCCGCACGACATGGATTGCATGATCTATTCCGACGGTGCCGGCGCAACGCTGGTGGAGGCGACGAGTGCGGATGCGGGCATCCTGTCGCACGTCGCTCGCTCCGACACGTTCGATCATGCCTTTCTGCTGCAGATGCGCGCCTCCTATGACCCCCGGCAGGAGGCCGGCAAACTCTACATCAAGATGGACGGCCACGGCATTTACCGGTATGCCGTGAAAACCGTGCCGCTGGTGGTCAAGCAGAACCTGGAAAAGAGCGGGCTCGGCCTCGGCGACATCAAGCGCATCCTGATCCACCAGGCCAATGAAAAAATGGATGCGGCCATCATCAAGCGGCTCTTCGATCTCTTCAAGGTCAAGGAGATCCCGGCCGACATCATGCCCATGATCATCTCCTGGACGGGCAACAGCTCGGTTGCGACCCTGCCGACGCTGCTCGATTTGATCATGAAAGGCAAGATGGACGACCACCGCCTGGAGCCGGGCGATCTCGTGGTGTTTGCCTCGGTAGGCGCGGTGATGAACATCAATTCCATGATATACAAAATGCCCTGACAACCGGCCTTGGCCGGTTGTCAGGGCATTTTTCCTATTATACAAATCGCTTGACAGCCCAACGCCTGTCGAATATCAATACTCAATTTCCGTCACTTGCTTTGATTTCCGATCTCTAATTATTTTAGGGAATTTCACCATTCACGAAGAAGGAGTCTGTGATGAGAAAACTGCTAGCGTTGTCCCTGGTCCTAACGGTGGTGTTGGCATGGGCTGCTCCTCAGATGGCTCCGGCGGCGGATTACAAGCCGGAATACAAGCTTTCGACGGTGGTCGGCAAGCCTTTCCCCTGGGGCATCGCGGGTGAGCGCTGGGCCGAGTTGGTCAAAGAGAAGACCAGCGGCCGCATCAACATCAAGTGCTACCCCGGCGTCAGCCTGGTGGGCGGCGACCAGACCAAGGAGTACACGGCCATCCGGCAGGGCTCCATCGACATGGCCATCGGTTCCACCATCAACTGGTCTCCGCAGATCAAGGAATTGAACATCTTCTCCATGCCCTTCCTGATGCCCGACTACAAGGCGATCGACGCCCTGACCGGCGGAGAGGTCGGTAAGGAAATCTTCAAGATCCTCGAGAGCAAGGACACCGTCCCGCTCGCCTGGGGCGAGAACGGGTTCCGCGAACTCTCCAACTCCAGGCATGCGATTCAAAAACCCGAAGACCTCAAGGGGCTGAAGCTCCGGGTGGTCGGCTCGCCGCTGTTCCTGGACACGTTTACCGCCCTCGGCGCCAACCCCACCCAGATGAGCTGGGCCGATGCGGTCCCGGCGCTCTCCAGCGGCGCGGTGGACGGCCAGGAAAACCCGCTGACCATCTTCACCGTGGCCAAACTGCACAGCGCGGCCAACCAGAAGTATCTCACCCTGTGGGGATACGTGGCGGACCCGTTGATTTTCGTCGTCAACAAAGACGTGTGGAAGAGCTGGACACCTGAGGACCAGAAGGCGGTCCGTGCAGCCGCCCAGCAGGCCGCCAAGGAGAACATCGCGGCCGCGCGCAAGGGGCTGATCGCGCCGGATGATTCCGCGATCAAAGAGGTCGAAGGCCTTGGCGTCAACGTGACCAAGCTGACGGAGGCCCAGAAGGCGCCGTTCAAGAAGGCCACCAAGAACGTCTACGACAAGTGGGCCAAGCAGATCGGCCCCGAGCTGGTCAAGAAGGCCGAAGACGCCATCGCCAAGCGCAAGTAACCCCGATTTCCGGCCATCCACCTGAAAATGGAAACGGCGCGCACCTGATGCCGGGTTGCCGGTGCGCGCCGTTTCTTTTTTCACGGGGCAATTCTGTTAATAGTTACTCAGGTAAGATAGACTGAAGGTAACGACATGCGCGATCATTATTGCCCTTCAGCCTTCAGCCTTTAGCCTAAATACCTCAGCAGTTGCGAAACAGGAGTGGACCTCACCATGGAACGCGAACCGGCACAGGACGCGAACCGGCCCAAGACCCGAATCCCGCTCAGCATCGAAGAGAACCTGGCCGGGATCGCCATCGGACTGCTGGGGCTCATCACGTTCGCCAACGTCGTGGTGCGCTACCTGACCGATTTCTCCTTTGCCTTCACGGAGGAATTTTCCATCTTCCTCATGCTCTTCATGGCGCTGGTCGGCGGATCGAGCGTCATGGCCAAGGGCGGCCACCTGAACATCATGTACGTGACGGACAAATTTCCTCCGAAAATTAGGCACGCCACGCTGCTCTTTGCCATGGTCGTGACCGCGTTCACTTTTTTGATGCTGGCGGTTCTGGGGGGGAGGATGGCCTGGGACGAATACCGTTACGAGGTCACCTCGCCGGGGCTGGGTATCCCCACCTGGGTTTACACCATGTGGCTGCCGCTCCTGTCGCTATCGATTTTCGGGCGGGCCGTCGGTGCCCTGATCAGGATCTGGAGGAGGCAGAAATGATCCATCCGGCCTATATCCTCTTCGGCGGCTTCTTCCTCCTGATGTTCTTGGGGGTGCCCATCGCCGCCGCCTTGGGTCTGGCGGGAACCCTGGTCATCTCGCTCGCGCACCTCGGCATCATGGCGGTGCCGACCAACGTCTATGCCGGTATCGCCAAGTACCCGCTCCTGGCCATCCCGATGTTCGTCCTGGCCGGGGCCATCTTCGACAAGGCCGGTGTCGCCGGGCGGCTGCTGCGGTTTACGGAGGCCATCATCGGCCGCGGCCGGGGCGCTCTGGCGGTGATCACCATCCTGGTGGCCATGATCATCGGCGGCATTTCCGGTTCGGGTCCGGCCTGCACCGCCGCCGTGGGCGGCGTCATGCTCAACGCCATGCTGCGCGCCGGCTACCCGCCGGGCTTCGCGGCCGCCGTCACGGCCGCCGCCGGGTCGACCGACATTCTGATCCCGCCATCGGTCGCCTTCATCGTCTACAGCGTGCTCGTGCCCTCGGCCACCGTGCCGGCGCTGTTCGCGGGCGGCGTCATCCCGGGCCTCCTGGCCTGCGGGATGCTCATCATCCCCGCGCTCTTCCTCAGCATGCGTTACAACTTCGGCGGCGGACTGAGCGACGGTCCCAAACCGCGCCTTTGGGCCTCTTTCAAGGACGCCTCCTGGGCCCTGGCCGCGCCGGTGCTCATTCTGGGCGGCCTGCGCACGGGCTGGTTCACCCCGACCGAGGCCGCGGTGATGGCCGTGGTCTTCGGGCTGTTCGTCGGGTTCATCATCTATCGCACCCTCACCCTGCGCGCGCTCTACGAGCTGCTGGTCGAGTCCGCTAAAACCTCCGCGGTCATCCTGGTGGTGGTGGGCCTGGCGAGTGTGTTTGCCTGGGCGTGCAGCACCCTCGGCATCGTCGACCCCATTGCCAAAGGGCTGGTGAAACTGGGCGGGGGCCACCCGCTGGGCGTCATGTTCATCCTGATGGTGTTTCTGGTGATCGTCGGCATGTTCCTCGACGGCATCTCCATCTTCCTGATCTTCTGCCCGCTGTTCGTGCCGATCGCCCAGACCTTCGAATGGGACCTGGTGTGGTTCGGGGTG
>DATITS010000277.1:0-9325 GCA_035467535.1 Desulfobacterales bacterium | reverse complement strand
CCTTTCAAAAATAGCCCCGAAGAGCACGAAGGCAAACACGAAGGTGGAGGAGACCCACAGCGGAATCCCGAAGATGCCCTCCCCGGTCAGGTAGAGGTGGTCGACGATGCGGCGGAACGAGTAGCCGCGGTGGGCGAGAACATTCGGCATGTAGGGGCCAAACAGGCCGTAAAGGATGAAAATGCCGGTGATGATCACCAAGGGCAACCCCACGGCGCGCCGTGAGGCTTCCAGGATCAGGGCGATGGTCAGGATTCCCATCGCGAGGTCCACGGAGGTCGGGTCGCCGATCCGTTGGACCAACTGTTCATAAAATATCGTTACGTAGATGACGACCCCTCCCGCTACGACCGCCAGGAGGAAGTCGAAAAACGGGATGGTCTTGCGTTTTGACTTCTTCGACAGCGGATAAAGAAGAAAGCACAGGGTGATGGCGAATGCCAAGTGCACGGAACGCTGGAGGGTAGCGGTCAACACGCCGAAAAAGGCGGTGTAAAGTTGGAAACAGGAAAAGGCCATGGCGATCAGGAAGGTGATCTTGAAGGGAATCCCGGAAAGCCGCCGCCCCCCGAATTCCTGCGCTTCAATCATCTCTTCGGCTTTTTTCACCAAGGCTTCGTCGCGAACGATCAGCTCTTCCATGCTCCATCCCGCCCTTCAGTTGTGTCCCAAGCGCATCAGGAGATAGGGATATCCGCGCACGGCAACCGTGACAACGTCCCCCGATTCGATCAGGTTGTTCAGCTCCAGCGTGCTGTCCCCGAAGCGCAGACACGCCAGATTGATCGGTGAAATATAGAAGCTGAAGTGGGGCAGCCGCTCTCCCCCTCCCGCCGCCACCATCCATTTTCCGTCGGCGCTCTTGCCCGTCACCTGCAGGGGCAGTCCCGCGCCATAGGATGGAAAGCGGGTCTCCACGACCCGCAGCCACCCGTCCGTTTCAACGGCGAAACGCCCTTCGACGGGGATCTTCTCTATGGAATGAATGTAGGAAAACGTGAACACGTCCCCCGCGGCAGCCCGCGCCCGCCATAAGACTTCCCCCCGCTGCCTGCTCGCCACTTCGAGCGTCTGCACCGGGGTGAACATCAGGCCGACCAGGGCCGAGCCCGCCAGGATCGCCCCGAGTATTGTCTTTCGGGTTAGCATAACATGGCTGCCCCGCCGGTCGAGCCTGGCGGGGCAGCCGTCACTCCTGCTGGGTGCTGGCCGGTGCTACTTCTTGATGCCCTTTTCCTTGAAGAACTTTTCGGCCCCCGGGTGCAGCGGGACCGACATGCCGACCAGTGCGGTTGCGAGGGTCACTTCCTTGCCCTTGGCGTGCGCCCGTTCGATGTCCTTCACGTTGTCGAAAATGGCCTTGGTGATCTGGTAGACCATGGCCTCCTCCATTTCGGCCCGGGCCACCAGGATCGCCATCACCGCCACCGTGGGCACATCCTGCTCGACTCCCTTGTAGGCCCCCTTGGGTACCACGGCCTTGGTGAAAAAGGGGTATTTCTTCATCAGCGCGTCGCGCTGGCTGCCGTCGACGGGAACGATGACCGTATCCACGGTCACGGCCGTGTCGACCAAGCCGGCCGCGCCGACCCCGACAGAGTAAAACGCCGCGTCGATGCGGCCGTCTTTCAGGTAGTCCGATGACTCGGTGGCCGTCAGGCGTTCGACCTTGCTGAAGTCTTCGAACTTCATCCCGTAGGCCTCCAGGATCTGCAGGGCGTTCTGCTCCGTGCCGCTGCCCAGAGGGCCGACGCAGACGCGCTTGCCCTTGAGGTCGGCCACGCTGGCGATCTTGGCATCCTTGCGGGCCTGGATCTGGCAATGCTCCTGGTAAAGGGAGGTGATGCCGCGGATGTTCGCGACGGGCTTATCAAACATGGGTTTGACGCCGTTCAGCGCATAAAAAGAGATGTCGTTCTGCAGAATGGCCATGTCGGCATCGCCGGAGGCAATCAGTTTCGCATTGGCCACCGAGGCACCGGAGGATTCGACGGTGATCTTGATATCGGGCAGATTCTTGTGGGCGATGTTGGAGATCGCCCCCGCCAGCGGGTAGTACACCCCCACCACCCAGCCCGAGGCGATGGAAACGAATTTCTTGGCGGCGTGGGACAGGTTCATGCCCTGCGGCGACAGGACCAGGGCCAACGACAACACCAGCACACCGATCAACAGCTTTTTCCTCATGATTCCCTCCTTGTGGTTAGTCGAACATGGTTCTTCCTGAGGTTAGTTGTACCTTCCCTGGATGAAAGGGGTATTGCGGTGCTGCTCCGGGAGGTAAAAATTTCGCTGCAGCGCCCCGGCCGCTGACCCGGGTGGAAGCGTTCGATCGTTTCTGCCGGCCGGCCGGCTTCATTCGAACGCGTACAGAAAAGCAAATAGTGGAATAGTTCAAAAGGTTGAGGTGATGCTGACAAAAGCGTTCTATTGGTAAAAAATCTATACCGGAAAAACCCTCTGGTGTCAATCTGCAGCTGTGAGGGGAAAGGCCGCTTCGGCCGATTCGGCGTTGCTACCTTTAGGTAGCGAGGTCTCAGGGTTCGGGGTTCAGGAGAGAAGCAGTTGCCGGGCTCAGATCAGCCCCTGGCCGGATTCGTCCTTGCAGGAGAAGGCCGAGAATTATGACGCCTGCCCTCGCTAATTCCCTGAACCCTGATCAGTTACGATCCGTCAAAACGCGAGGCCCGGGACCGGGCGGCCTATCTCGGCAGAATTTCGGAGAGCTTCTGGGTGAGGGCGGCGATGGAAAAAGGTTTTTGGACGAAGCCGCAGCCGCCGGAGACGAGCAACTCCTGGGTCTGGTCGTCGAGGCCGTAGCCGCTGGTCAGCAGGACCTTGACGTCCGGTTTCAGCTTGCGAAGGTCCTCGAAGACGACTGCACCGGGCATGCCGGGCATGTTCATGTCCAGGATCACCAGGACGATCCGGTCTGCGTGGCGGGCAAAAAGCGCGACGGCATCATGGCCGTTTCCAGCCTTTAATACGGCGTAGTGCAGTTTTTCGAGCATCCTTGCGCCCACTTCCAGGACCATCTCCTCGTCATCCACCAACAGAATGGTGCCGCCGCCGGCCGACGGGGTGTCATCGTGCTGCATCCGCGCTTCCTCTCTTTACGAGTCCATCAATCTTTAATTGGATACGAGCCGCCTGTTCGGTGGGCCAGCGGTTCAATGGGCCGACTCACTCCACTCCGATCTTGAAAACCGCTTTCTTGATAGGATTCGGAGCCCCGACGGCGATCCCGGGCATGTGCCCATCCTCGGGGAAGAGCAGCATGAAGGCCCCGGCCGTCAGGATCAGGAAATCCCCGTCGCCCGCGAGCGGTTGAAAATCCCTGTCGGTCTCATACGCCCCGGGCGTGAGGCGGCTCACGTGGCTGTAGCCGATCTGCTCGGTGCCTTGGATCACCACCTGCAGGTCGATGTAGCGGCGGTGGGCTTCCCAGACCCCCTGGGGCTTCGGCTTGGTTTCATACTCGCTTACCATCACATAAAGCCTGTCGCTGTCGATCGCGTACCGGCCGGGTGAAAGTAAAGCCAGATCGGTCCGGTGCAGATAGTCGAACGCGCGCTTGATCCGCGGGCCGAGATGCTCATAGAGATGCGCATTGGATATTCGGTCGATGATCATGGCTGGATGCGCTCCTTTCGTTGTAGACTCGTCGAAAAAGCGATATGAGAGTATAATTTCAGGAAATCAGGAGGAGGCGTCATGAAAACCTACCCCATCCCGATGGTGCCGGGGCCCGTGAAGGCTCACCCGGCCGTGCTGGAGGCCTATCGCGTCGACTACGGCTCGGCCGACCTCGAAAAAGAGTATGTTGAGCTTTACACTCAAACCGCGACAAACCTCAAGCGCATTCTGAACACCCGCAGCACAGTGGTGATTCAATCCGGAGAGGGCATGCTGGCCCTCTGGGGCGCGCTCAAGAGCTGCATTAAGCCCGGCGACCGCGTGCTCGCCATCGCCACCGGCATCTTCGGGCACGGGATCGGCGAGATGGCGGCGGCGGTGGGCGCCGAGGTGCGCAAGGTCGCTCTGCCCGACAACGCGACCCTTTCCGACCTGTCCGAGTGCGAGCGCGCCATCTCCGGGTTCAACCCCAAGATGATCACGGTGGTCCACTGCGAAACCCCGTCCGGAACATTGAACCCCATCGATGGCTTGGGACGGTTGAAAAAGAAGCATGGGGTGCCGCTGCTCTATGTGGATGCCGTCTCGAGCATCGGCGGGGTGCCGGTTCTGCCCGACGATTGGCACATCGACCTGTGCCTGGGCGGCGCCCAGAAATGCCTGGCGGCCCTGCCGGACACCTGCTTTCTTTGCGTGAGCGACCGGGCCTGGGAGGTCATCGGCGCGGTGAACTATGCCGGCTACGATGCAATCAAGCCTTTCCGCACGGCGGTCGCCGACCACTACTTTCCCTACACCCCGAACTGGCAGGGCACCGCGGGCCTGAACGCCGGGGCCGAGGCCATCTTGAAGGAAGGCCTGGAGAAATGTTTCAAGCGCCACGCCGACGTCGCCGCGGTCTGTCGCGAGGGGCTGCAGGCGCTGGGGTATACGCTTTTCCCGGCGCCGGGTGCCGTCTGCTCGCCGACCGTCACCGCCGTCAACCTGCCTGCGGGGGTCGCGTGGCAGGAGTTCGACGGGCGCCTGCGCCGCAGCGGCCTGGTGGTGGGCGGAAGCTACGGCGACAGAGCGGGCAAGGTCTTCCGTCTGGGCCACATGGGCACCCAGGCGGACATGGGATTGGTCCGGCAGGCTCTCGTTGTGCTCGAAACGGAAATTAAAACCATCAAAAAACAGGGAGACAGAAAATGAATCCGGAATACGAAAAGACCGTCGAGCGGGTGTACCAGATGTTTCGGACGTGCCCGGACCCGAACCGAAAGGAAAGTGCGGAAGGATGGTCCGTGAAGGAGATCCTGGGGCACCTGGTGGACTCGGTGAGCAATAACCACCAGCGCCTCGGCCGCTACATTCCGAAGGGCAATCTCGGCTTCCCGGGCTACGACCAGGAACTGTGCGTGCAAAGGGCCCATTACCAGGCGTTCGACTTCGATCGACTGCTGGCGCTCTGGTACAACTACAACAAGCTGCTGCTGCACATGCTCGCCGGCATCCCCGCCGCGGACCTGGATTCCACCATCACGATCGGCGAAAAGCCTCCGGTTGCGATCCGGCAGTTGATCCCGGATTATTTCGCGCACATGGAAAACCACGAGCGCCAGGCGCAGAGAATTATCGCAAGCTGAATGCTTCAAACCTCCTCATCAATTTTCAGGCGGCAAACACCATCTTTGTCCCCGACATATTCAGCAGGAACTCCTCCGGCATCTCGCGCTCGATGTGCATGGAGGCCTTGCGGCCGGTGCAGTGGGTGGGCACGATGTGGCGCGGGTTGAACGCTTTGAGGGCCTCGGTCGTCCGGCCGATGATGGGCTCGAAGTCCGCACCCGTGAGGTGAAAGCCGCCCATCACCGCGAAGACCGGGGCGATCCCGGTGACTTCCCGGGCATAGGCGACCGTGTTCACGATCCCCGAATGGGCGCAGCCGGAGAGCACCACGAGCCCCTTGCCTTTGACATGGGCGACGATGGCCGAATCGTCTTCGATGGGATCGAATTTTTCCGTGCCGCCTTCCTCGTAGCGCGCCTTCAGCATTCCTTTTTCGAATTCAGTTCGTTTTGGGACCTCCCCCAGGAAGAGCAAGGTGTCGCCCAGGAGGGGGCATGGAGTCTGCGCCGGCACGACCCGCACCCCGGCTTTTTCAAGCCGGTCCCGGTCGGGGGTCGGCAATCGCAGCCGACGCTCATCGGAAAGCTTGAGGTAGCGCGAGCCGCGGAAAGCGGCCGGGTGCAGGATGAGATCGATGCCTTTGCCGCCCAGGATTTCGACGAAGGCCGCAAGCCCGCCGTGGTGGTCCATGTGTCCATGGGAGAGGACCAGGGCCTCGATGTCGGCCAGGTCCACTCCCAGGGTGCGGGCGTTTTGGAGAGCCCCGGTTGCGGAAAACCCGAAGTCAAAGAGCGCCTTCCGGCTTTTCCCCCCCACCGTGAGGCTGACCACGGTTGAAAACCCGTGTTCGGCCAGAATGCTCACCCGGTTGCCGGAGGCGTCTTCCGACGCCGCCCGCTGCACGATGGCCGAGCCGTCGTGGGCCGCGATGTCGATGTAGTTGTCCTGCAGGGTGAGAATTTCCACTTGGTCGACTTCCTGGAGTTGGATGGTCATTGTCTTCCCCTCAAATTGTTTGCTTCAGCCATGCGATGGTCTGCTTCAGTATCCGGTCGCGAACCTCCTCTTCGGAGGTGTTGAATGATTTCGGAAGCACAAAAGAATGGTCGCCGCCGTCTACGACTTCGAGACTCGTCGCTGCTTTCAGCCGGCCGACGACCGGCCTTAGAAGATCGAGGTCGCAAAGAGTGTCCCGGGTGCCGGCAAAAAAGAGCATGGGGATGTTGATGCGATAGAGATGGGCGTCGCGCAGCTGCTCCTTTTTTCCCGGCGGGTGCAGAGGATAGCCGAGAAGGACCAGCGCCTTCGGCGATATCAGGCCATCGGCCGTCATCTGGGAGGCGATGCGGCCGCCCATGGATTTTCCGGCGGCGACGATGCGCGGCGTGCCAAACTGCGGGTGGTTGTTGACGAATTCGAAGGCGGCCTGCCATGTCCGAACCAGCTTCTCCTGAGGGTCCGGCGGCTTCCGGTCCTTCTCCTTGTAGGGGAAGTTGAAGCGCAGGCCGAGGCAGCCGGCGCGGCAAAGGCCCGCGCTGAAATGCACCAGGAGCGGGGTGTGCATGTCGTTGCCGGCGCCGTGGGCGACGATCACGGCCGCGGTGCGGCCGGGCTCGAAGCCCTGCGGGATTTCCAGCACTCCGGAGACACTTTCATCCTCCGACACCGGGATGGTGACGTCAAGAGCCCTCATACCAAAACAGATAATCTATTGAACGGTCAAGTTCAATATAATAAAAGAGGACGTGGGTTCGAGGGGTCGGGGGCTCACGTGCGACAACAAGAAACCAAAACACGCCATGTGGTTTTCAAAATTGAAGATCGAACGTCTTGCTTCCGGCGGACTCATCACCAACTATTTCTGCACGTCGGCCTGCCGTCACTGCCTCTACAACTGCAGCCCACGCTGGGAGAAAAACTACATCAGCGTCGAGGCCGCCGAGGAAAATTTCCGCGCGGTGAAATCACTCGGCTGCTCCGCCCTTCACATCGGCGGCGGAGAGCCTCTGCTCCGGCCGGAGGAGTTGGGTTCGGTGCTGGATGCCGCGCGCCGGGCGAAAGTCTCCATCGACTACGTCGAAACCAACTCCGCCTGGTTCAAGGATGCGCAATCGGCCGAGGCGCTTCTCGCTCAGCTGCGCCTGAAAGGCCTCCACACCCTGCTCGTCTCCATCAGCCCCTTTCACAACGAGCACATACCCTTTTCCAGGACTCTGGGTGTGATGGATGCCGCGGCCAAGTCCGGCGTGCGCATTTTCCCCTGGGTAGCGGAATTCATCCCTGACCTGGGCGGGCTCGACCGTTCTCAGCCGCATGCGCTTTCAGAATTCGAGCAGCGGTATGGAAAGGATTATCTGCGCGGAATCCTCGGTCGCTACTGGATCCACTTGGGGGGCCGAGCGCTGGATACGTTTCGTCCCGTGCTGCCCACCAAGACGCTGGAGCACGTCCTAAGGGAAAGCCCACCGCACTGCGCACGGGAGCTGACCGACACCAGCCACTTCCACCTCGATCTCTTCGGCAACTACGTTCCGGGGCTCTGCGCCGGTCTGGCGATTCGTCGACGTGATCTCGGCAAACCGCTCTCCGAACGTAACTATCCCCTGCTGAACATCCTAAATGCGAAAGGAATGCGCGGGTTTTTAGATTTCGCCGCACGTGAATACGGCTTTGAACCCCGGCCAGCTGGATGGGTCAACAAATGTGATCTCTGCGCCGAGATCCGGGTTTTTCTAGTTTTAAACGGCTACAGCCGGTCGCAGGAGCTCGCCCCGGCTGAGTTCTACTCCCGTTAGCCCTGTCAATAAGAGTCCATCCATTACCAGTGGGCGTTCAGTTTAGGTTTAAAATAAACAGCCAGGCATCAGTAAAAGATGATATTCGAATCTAATCTGTTACGATCTTGAGTTGTTGAATGGCTTGAATAACATCCGACGTATCACCAAAGCGCCAAATCTGTAATACTGCCCCGGTTTCCCTTGCTAAAATCCGATGATTTATCACCCCTGAACGAGATATGTTTCTCACCAACCTTGGCATTTTCCTTCTGCGCTGCGGGTAAAAATGTTTAAAAAGTTATCCTTCGAATAGCGGTTCAACCCCGGACAAAAAAATGGACACCTCGATATATTCGAGCTGCCCATAGTGCTGCAACAGCACACTGTCATAAGTGTTGGTCGTACTCAGGGCTTTTCTGAAAGGCGATAGACAGAGCTAAATGTTGCGGCCGTGCTGCAGGGTGCTGGCGGAAGCTTTACGCTGCCTCAGCTCGTTGGCAAGTTTACGTCGTGCCCTGTTCTCCTCCCTTTGGACCTTCACTATATCCCTAACTTGCAGTTTTGGTACTGTTTGGAGATCGACGGCGGAAGAGCCGGAAGTGGCAAGTTTTGATTCCAATGCGGCGACAAGGCTGCGGACACCAGTGTGATGCCAAAAAGATTTGGCAGTGCCGACGGCTGCGGTTGCAGCTGAAAAGCCAAACCAAAGGACGAGCATTAAAAGGCTGGAATGGCGTATAAGCCCGCCGACGAAGGAGGTAAAGACATAATAGCTTTCTTGCGGTCTTGCCGGAAACGAACTGGGCTCATAGTGATTCATATTGCACCTCTTGACGTTGGAGGATCAACGTTGGGCAATACCCTCCCCCTACTGCAGCTCGTCGAATGATATTTTAAACAAACCATCCGGTTAGGGTTACCGCAGATGGTTGTGCTACACGCAATGAATGAAGTGTCGCCGGGGCGGACTATGGATGGAAGCCCTACTAAGTTATTTGCAAAAAACGTGCAAGAAGTGCCGAAGTTATTTTTTAAATGCATAATCAATGAGTTATTTAGACTCTACCAATAACGTTAACCTGTAAAATGGGTAGCCATTTGATCAAAATTGATTAAACATTTTCACAGTTTGTAGCTTTTGATCAAATTGTTTGACTTCCGACTGCGATGATGACTTAAATTAAAATTTCGGCTTACCTGCATTTCAGTCAGTCCCTGAAATTTACGGCACGTCAGAGGTAAAAGTCCGATATGCGGATTTAATCTGCTGTAATTTTGTATTGTTGGATACTCTAAATACCATC
>DATITS010000276.1:0-2068 GCA_035467535.1 Desulfobacterales bacterium | reverse complement strand
GTAGCGCCCCGCGGTGATTTCGAAGTCGACGCGTTCCGATCGACGCGCGGCGCCTTCAGGCCATTCCACGCTCAGCGCCGACATGCCCGGAGAAGCCGTGAGCGGAATGGCGGCGAGTCCGGCATAAATGCCGGTCTCGCCACCAGGATGGGGAAAAAGAACCATGCGTTGGTCTCCATAGACGACGCGCACTTCACGGTCGCTCACGGCTTGACGTCGAAGATCCACACGCACCGCCAAAACGCCTCCGGTTTCAACCTGGGTTGCCGAAAGGCTCACCTGCGGCCGCGGAGCCGGCGCAGACCAAACCCCGTTCGCGGCGTCCACGGCAAAGAAGGCCATCACCCAAAATACGAATGTCGCGGATAACCTGCGGAGCCGAACTGAAGGGCGGCGGTCACAACATAAAAGGCATTTTCTTATACGCATCATTGAATCATAAGATATTCGGGGGTAGCCGCAAGGCTGCCCCCGAATATCTTCAGCCCTTGATGATCCGGGGCAGCATCATCTGGTGCTGGGGGCAGATGGATCGCGGGTTCTGGTAGGCGGCGCCGGCGAAGGCGGCCAGGTAGCTGCGGATCTCCGTCATCCGGGCGACTTCGTCCACCATGCCGTGCTGGGCGCAATAGACCGGCCGGGATTTATCGTAGTAGGACTTGACCAGCCGGTTCATCTCCTCGATCACCGGATCGAGCGGCTTGCCGCTCTCCTTCTCCTTGACCAGCCGGCGCGAATAGCTCGCGGCTGCGGCGGTCTCCCCGTGCATGACGTAAATTTCGGTCGTGGGGGTGCCCAGGGTGAAGGCGTTGTGGCGGTTGGCCGTCGGCCCGCCCATGACGTAGTGGGCCGCGGCCGTGCCTTTGCGCAGCACCACGAGCATCATGGGAACGTCGGTCTGCTGGATCGAATAGATGAGCGATTGGCCCAGTCCCAGCAGCTCCGCTTTCTCGGCGATGTCGCCGACGTCGATGCCGGTCGTGTCCTGGAACCAGATGACCGGCACGCGGTCGCGGCCGCAGTGCACCACGAACTCGTTCATCTTGATCAACCCCTGCCGGTAGAGCTTGCCTCCGATTCCGGGATAGGTTGCGTATTCGGGGTAATCCTCGCCGAGAAAGCCCTGGCGGTTGCCGATGACGCCCACCAGAAAGCCGTCGATCTTGACCAGGCCCGTGTAGATCTCGGGGCCGTAGCCCGGCCGGTATTCCATGTGCTCGCTGCCGTCCACCAGGCGCGCCAGCACTTCGTCGAAGTTGTACATCATCTTCTGGTTGAAGGGCACGAGATAGTAGAGGTCCTCGGCCGAAAACCGCGGCTCGGCCGGCGCCGCCGCGCGGAAAAATTTCGGGTGGTAGGCCGGCATGTCCTTCATGTAGTCCTTGAGGCCGTCCAGCACCTCCTGCTCGGTGTCGTAGACATAGCGGAAGAAGCCGGTGGCGTCGTGGTGGACCTTGACGGAGCCCGGGGGGTCGGCCTTGAACTGCTTGGCGGCCGCGATCAACTGCTCGGCGCCTTCGAGGTCGAAAAACCCCTTGGGGGACATGCCGCTCAGGATCCCGCCGCCGCCGACAGCCATGTTCGCGTCTTTGTGGGCAAAGAGAATGGTGGGACTGATGCTTTGGTAGCCGCCGCCGGCGGGGTTGGTTCCCCAGATGCCGGCCAGGATCGGAACCCCGGCCTGCTCCAACTCCGCATGGCGGAAGAACGTGGTGCCGCCGCCGCGGCGGTCGGCATAGAATTTTTCCTGCTCGGGCAGTTTGACGCCGCTGCAGTGCACCAGCCAGACCAGGGGAATATTCAGCCGTTTGGCCAGATCCGTGGCCCGCAGGATGTTTTCCTGCTGGCCGGGCAGCCAGGCGCCGGCGAGCACTTTGTTGTCGAAGCCGATGACCACCGCCCATTTTCCGGAGATCTTGGCGAGGCCGTTGACCACGTTGTTGGTGCCCTCCTCGTTGCCGTGGGGGTTGTAAAGCGTGTTGAGCGGGCACCAGGTGCCGGCGTCGACCAGATAATCCAGGCGCTGCCAGACCGTGAGCTGCCCGCGCTTGTTGATCACGCTCTCGGG
>DATITS010000275.1:0-15655 GCA_035467535.1 Desulfobacterales bacterium | reverse complement strand
CATATCTATAAAATCGCTCAATTTAGGTACCACTAAATTGAACTGCATGGCGCTAATCAATTCTTGTTGGGTATATCCCCGAGTTACAACCTATGCAGGTTCCTCCCGGCAAGGATGATATCCACCGCTTTCACGGGTCCGCTCTTGCATGCGGTAGTCGCCAAGGGTAAGATCAGGGCAACCTCGGGCGGAGAGATAGATGAGTCTGCTGCATTCATACCACCAGTCCGCTAAAATTGTGCAACGTTGGCCCTCCGAAAGACGGCTATTGCTATCGCACCTCTGTCTGCGAATCCAAGACGCCGAAAGAAAGCTGAACGCCGCCGCGGCCATGCGCCTGGAAGGCTGCCTGAAGGATTGCCGGGGTCTCTGCTGCCGGAATTTACAACTGGACGCCGTTTTCGGGATACCGGATTTCGTCTACATCCTGGCATCGATGCCTGCTTTGGATGCAAAGATAGAGGAGTGCCTCCGTCATAAAGACCCGTTTTTCACCTCGAACTGCCCTTTCCTGGACCGCGGTGTGGGACCGTGCATCTTTCCGCCCGATCTCCGGCCGGAGGTGTGCATCACTTCGTTTTGCCGTGGGGATGGCGCGATCAAAGCCGAAATTCGGCGAGTTAAAATAGATTTCTGGAAGCTCGGTGTTCTTCTTCACTTCCGAAAGGTTCCACTCGTTCATCGGCTGCTGGCAAAAAGCGGCTGAAGGCCGATGGGTTCGATGACGGGACAGTGTCGGGGGAGTGTTTAGAAGTGGTTTCATAACTCCGTCTGACACCCGATGGCGGCGTTGCAGGCCTCTCGAAATGCTCACATACTGGCGTGTATGCTGCGCTTTCGAATCGGCCTGCGCCTTGCCCTCAGGCGTGATCCGAGGTTGTGAAACCACTTCTATGAATCGAACATCGGGGTAACGATGCCGATTCCTTCAACTTGGTTGGGGATCCTTCAGGTTACAAAAAGGCCCAGGGTTTTGCCGTCTTTGAGGTTCACCAGGCCTTCTTCGCAGATCCGCAGGTAAGGGATGGCTGCGCCCGTGAGCGTGATCAGCGACAGCAGCGGATCGGGAAAGCAGACGCCCAGCCGGCCGATGTGATGCGTGAACTCCTGCATTTGGGCCACGAGGGTCGGCATGGGTGCCTCGGAGGCGATCCCGAACACCGGCATCGGGATTTCGGCCAGGACCCTGCCGTTGTCGCACAGCACCGCGCCGCCCTGAAGCGTGCGCAGGCGGTTCACGGCGCAGGCCATGTCGCCGTCATCGGTCCCGACCACCACGATGTCCGACGTGTCCCAGGCCGCGCTGCAGGCGACAGCGCCGGATGTGAGACCAAATCCCCGGATCAGCCCCGTGAACGTCTTGCCGGGACTGCGGGTGCGATCCACCGCGGCGATCTTGCAGATGCCACGGGCCGGATCCGCTCTCAGGTCGCTGCCTTCGACCGGCACGTCCATGTGGCGCTCGGTGGTGACGAGATCGGTGACCATTTCGATGACCCGAACCCGCACGGTCCCGGAACCGGCAGGCGCCCGGATCCTGAAATCGAACGGCTCCTGATCGCGCGGCAGGTTGACGGTGTTCCGGCTCGCCTCCGAGAAGCGGTGCCGGCGGCCTTCCGCAAGGACCCGGCCGTCTTCAAAGACGACCCGCCCATGGGCGATGACGATCTCGGGGGCGATCGTGGCGAGATCCGGGATGATGACGACATCCGCCAGGCGGCCCGGTGCGACGGCGCCCAGAAAACCATCCAGCCGGAAATGCTCCGCCACGTTCAGGGTGGCCATCTGGATCGCGGTCACCGGGGAAAAGCCGCAGCCGATCGCCTTTTGAACCACATGATCCATGTAGCGCCCGCGCATCAGGTCTTCCGGCGAGGCCCCGTCGCTCGCGAGGATGAGCCTGCGCAGGTCGAGGCCGAGATCTCTGATTTTCGATATTTCCGCCAAATCCCTGCGGATGCTGCCTTCCCGGACCATCACATGCAGCCCCAGGCGCAGGCGCGTCAGGACCTGCTCGGCGTTGATGGGCTCGTGGCAGGAGGAGACTCCGACGGCCGCGTAGGCGGCAAGCTTTTTCTCACTGGCGCCGGCCGAATGCCCCTCTATGACTTTTCCGGATCGCTGGGTTTGCTCGTAGGCCGGCAGATACACATCGGGGGCCTGCAGCACCCCCTGCCAGTAGGATTCCCCGAGGCCGAGGATCTCCTGCCGGGCGAGGAGGATTTCCAGCGCATCGGGGGCTATCCCCCGCGCTGCGGTGCTGATCGACACCATGCCGGGGGCGGTCGCCAGGATCCGGATCGGCTGGTCCTGCAGGGATGCGAGCAGGTCCAGAACTCCGTCGATTCCGGCCACGGGGTAAGGCTCGAGGGTTTCGGTGACGACGGTGGTCACCCCGCTTGCGATCGCATAAGGCACGAAGGCGGCAACCGAGTAGATCCAGGAGAGATGGGTGTGGCCATCGATCAGGCCGGGGATGAGCGTCCGGCCGGCGGCATCGATGACGCGCGTTGCCGCCCCGATGGTGTCGTCGATGTCCGCGGAGACGCGCGCGATCCAGGGGCCCTTGACGGCGACCCCGATCGGCTCCTGGATCTCAGCCGTGCAGACGTTGACGAGTTTGGCGTTGACGATGGCGAGATCGGCCTTCTCCTCGCCGAGGGCGACCTGCATCAGGCCGCGCATGTCGGCTTGGGTCTTCTGCGGCAGAACGCTCTTGTGGCTCATGGTCATGCCTCGCATACAAAAATATCCACCGGCACCTTGCTGAGCAAGCGGCCGCCGGCGGCGGTGACCTGGAAGACGCTCTCGACCCCGGCGGCGAACTCGTTCGCATACACCAGCTTGGGTTCCAGCGCGAAGACCATGCCCGCCTCGAGCGGGAGCGCGCGGGCGCGGGCGATAATGGGGGGCTCGATCAGCTCGAGCCCGATCCCGTGGCCGATGAAGCCTGCCTTGTGCCCGGGCGGCCCCAGAAAGGCATCGGCAAAACCCAGGCGGTCTGCCCGGGCACAGGCATGTTCGAAAAGCTCAGCCAGCGTGCGGCCCGGGGTTGCCAGATCGAGAATCGCGTCGTGGATCTCGATGGCGGCACGGCTTGCGCGGTAGGCCTTTTCCGGCATGGAGTCGATGGCGAACATGCGGGTTTCGTCCATGTGATAGCCGTTCATCACGGTTCCCAGGTCCACCATGATTGGCTCTCTCGGCCGCAACTGCCGGTTGCCCGCCCCTGCCGGGAAGGCGGCGGAGGTGCCTTCGCCGCTCGCCGGTGAATCCAATACTCCCACCAATCCGCCGCTGGTGCCGCTCAGCACGTGCCAGGAATACCCCTCGGTGTTGTAGTTGCGAACGCGCAGTTTCCCGCCATGACCGATCGTTCGCGCGTAGGCCTCGAACATGCCGGCAAACTGCATTTCGGTCAGCCCCGGGCGAATGATCTCGCGCATGTAGGCAAAGGTCTCGCGGGTCATTTCAGCGGCTGCTTCTATTTGCTCGATCTCCCAGGCGGACTTGATGCTTCGGACCCGGAGGATGAGCGGCGAACCGTCAACGGAGTCTATCGGCTTGAAAAGATTAAGGTAAAACCGGAACTCATTGACCGGAAGTACATCCATTTCCAGGCCAAGACGTGCCGGCAACCGGCCGCACGCATCGGCGATCAGTCCCGGAACGGCTTTGACGCTGTTAATGGGCATAATGGTTGCGACGCTTGCCTCCACGCGGGCGCGGGCGACCGATTGCTTGATGAACAGCAGCGGCTTGCCCTCCGCCGGAAGGTAGAGAAAACCGTTCTGGGCCGTGCCGGTGAAGTAGAAGAGGTCCACCCGCTGTACGATGAAAAGCCCGTCGATTTCCGCCCGGCGAAGCTCTTCCTGGATCGCGACGGTGCGGCGCTCAATTTCAACGGCAGGGACTCTGAAAACTTCATGTTCAACCGTATGTTGCAGGTCGCATAATACCATGGTCGTTCCACTTTCTATATCAGCGCAGATAATTATAAAATGCAAAAATGCCTGCGCGGCCCGATCAGATTCCGGCCATACCCTCAGGTAATGCTTCAGGGTTCATCCTGCGAACGACGGTCCAGAGAATCGCGCAGCTTGGCCGCGGCGCGCCGGGTCTCCCCGACGATTTCGGAAACACCTTTCTGGCCCATCGCGTCCGCAAACCCGACTACCCAGATCGCCAGGGGCAACCCGCGCTGGTTGCCCATCGCAACGGCCACGGCCTTGACGCCGGGCAGGTACTCCTCCTCGTCCACGGCATACCCCTGGCGCCGCACCCGGTCGAGCTCGGCCAGATAGTCCTGCGTGTTGACGATCGAGTGCTGAGTGAATTGCGGCAGACCGTGTTCTCCGATGATCTTCAGGGCCTGGTCGTCGCGCTGCTGGGCGAAAAAGACTTTGCCCACGGCGCCCGCCAGCAGCGGGATGGAGGTCCCGGGTGGCGCCGAGATCTTCAAGGGCTTGGCGGCCTCGGCGGTGGCCATGATCAGCGCGCGCGAGCAGCTCAAGACCCCCAGGAAAACGGTTTCGCCGATCCGGTCTCGCAACGCGTCCAGAATCGGCTGGGCGTATTCGCTCACCCGGAAGTAATTCCAGCTACGGAAGGCCAAATCCACCACCGCCGGCCCTAAAAAGAAACCTTTGCGGTCCGGGCCCTGCTCGAGGGCGCCGGCCTGAAGCAGGGCCTGGATCATCCCGTGGGTCGTGCCCTTGCTGAAGCCGAGTTGCCGTGCCAGATCGCTCAAGGTGATTTCAGACTGCGACGCCGCAACACGCTTCAGCAACTCGAAGGCTTTTTGGACGGCGGGCGCCTTGTAGGTTGTTTTCTTTTTGACCGGCACTGTGAACCGCCGCAGCTTTTCAATATTTGAATTCGATACGTTGTTCAGCATGATGAACAATTAGTATCTAATTAATATTATCATAAATGTCAAGATAGTTTGAAAGAAACTTGTCCGATATAAATTAATTTGATATTATAACAGCAAATTATAGACGATTTGGATTGATTGAAAAAAATGTTGACAGGGAATAGTGATCTGTTATTATCGGTTACAATGTGTTCTTTATGATGAACAATTTCCTGACAAGTGCGCTGGCCCTATCCCGGATATCAGCATCCGGCGATCCAGCCAAGGAGGTAAAGGAATGAAGATCGGCAAAGTCATGGAAGGCCCGCGGGACGGTGAGGTGCGCTGCCTGACCTGCTTTGAGCGTTTCCGGCCGGCGGAGGGTGCCGAGCGGGCCAAGTGCCCCCAGTGCGGAATCGAATGGCGCATCTCCTGGCCGTACCCCAAGACGGCCAGAGTGAGGGGGCCGGTTTGGGAGAACTATCCGCTTAGCAGCGATGAAAAGATCTGAACCTTTATCGAACATGAAGGGTAACTACCCTGGCAGATAGACTGAAGGTCGGTAGGCTGAAGAAAAATAGGTGCACGCTCACAATTGCCCTTCAGCCTTCAGCCTAACCACCTTGAAGGGAGTCGTCATGGCACTTAATCGGAAGATAGCCTACATCGACCTTGGAACGGGGAAGGTTAACATCGAGCCCATTCCGCCGGAGTGGCGGCGCAAGTTCATCGGCGGCCGCGGACTGGATGCGTATCTGCTGTACCGGAACGCCCCGCCGGGGTGCGACCCGCTGGGCCCCGACAATCCGCTGCTGATCAGCGCCGGTCTGCTGGTCGGCACCATGGCATCGGCCTCCGCCCGCACGCACGTGATGGCCAAGTCGCCCCTCACCCACCGGCTGGGGTCGGCCAACATGGGTGGGTTCTTTGCGCCCGAGATGCGCTGGGCCGGGTTTGATCATCTGGTCATCAAGGGGCGCGCCGAAAAGCCGGTCTATCTCTTCATCCATGACGGCGAGATCGAGATCCGCAGCGCTCAGAACGTCTGGGGCTCCGGCGTCTACGACAGCCAGGAGATCATCCGCCGCGAACTCGACGACCTGGAAGCACAGGTGCTGTGCATCGGGCAGGCCGGCGAGAACCTGGTGCGGTTTGCCTGCGTCATGACCGGCCGCAAGAACGCCGCGGGCCGCACGGGCATGGGTGCCGTGATGGGGTCCAAGAACCTGAAAGCCGTGGCCTGTCGCGGGACTCAGAGCATCCAGATCAAATTCCCGCAGGAGGCGCTTGAATACAACAAGGAAATCATCGACCAGGTGATCTCCACCAAGGTCTCCCAGATCATGCAGCGCTGGGGCACCGGATTCATCTACGGAGTCACCAACACCACGGGGCTGGTCCGCACCCGCAACTTTCAATACAACCAACTTCCCAACAGCGAGGACATCGAGTGCGAAAACCTGGATAAATACTCCATCGGCCTGGACGGCTGCTTCGGCTGCCAGGTCCATTGCCGACACCGGTACATCATCAAGGAGGGGCCCTACGCCGGCACCTATGCCCAGGGTCCCGAATACACCAGCCAGGGCGCCTTCGGGGCCGAAGTGGGCTGCCGCAGCATGAACACCGTCCTGGTGGGCAATCACCTCGTCAACGACTACGGCATGGACACCCTGGAGGTCGGCAGCATGATCGCCTGGGCCATGGAACTCTACGAGAAGGGGCTGATCACCGAAAAAGACACCCCGGGGCTGAAGCTCGAATGGGGCAATGACGAGGCGGTGATCGAAGCGATCAAGCAGATCGCGTTTCGCAAAGGCATCGGCGACATTCTGGCCGAGGGGCCCCTGCCGGCCGCGAAGAGACTCGGCCCGGAGAGCCTGAAGTACCTCATCCATGTCAAGGGCATGAGCAACCTGCACTCCGACGAGCGCGCCACCCCCGCCCTGGCGCTGAACATCGCCGTGGCCTCGCGCGGAGCGGACCATCTACGGGGTCGGCCGGCCGTCGATCTCTACAACCTGCCCATGAAGGTGCTGGACAAACTCTACCGTAACCCCGACGGCTACACCGGGCCGCTGACCAACAGCTACTCCGAATACGAGGGCAAGCCCCGCATGGTGCTGTGGCAGGAGATGGTGTACATGGCGGTCGACTGTGTGGGCATATGCAAGTATCACACGGTGTTCCTGAGCCCCAATCACCCGCAGTTCAAAGAGTTCTCCAAGCTCATCCATCTCAACACCGGTTTGGAGTTTTCCGATAAGGAGATCTGGGACGTCGCCAATCGCGGCTACACCATCGAGCGCCTGTTCAACCTGCGCGAAGGCATGACCCGCAAGGACGACTGGCTGCCCGACCGCTACTTCGACGAGCCGACCAAGCTGGGACTTCCGGTCGCCCGCGGCAAGTCCATCGACCGCGAGAAATTCAAGGCCATGATCGACGAGTACTACCGCCTGCACGAATGGGATGCGAACGGTATCCCAACGCCGGCGCTGCTCGAACGGTTGCAGATCAGCGAACTGCGTCCCGGGGCCTGAGGCAAGAGAGCGCCGCATCGGCCAAGGTCGGCTGTTTTCAGCTTCATAGCTCAATTGATCCCAAGGAGATCTTCAATGGCTAAAAAGATGATGATCACGGACCCCGAAAAATGCACCGGCTGCCGGCTGTGCGAGATCGTCTGTTCGGTGAAACACAACGGCGTCAGCAACCCCACGCTCGCCCGCATTCACGTGGTGAAGTGGGAAAACGAGGGCTTTTACATGCCGATGCGCTGCCAGCAGTGCGCGGAGGCCCCCTGTCTTGCGATCTGCCCCAAGGGGGCGATCTACCGCGACCCCGAGCTCGACAGCGTGCGTATCGATCACGATCTGTGCATCGGCTGCAAGATGTGCGTGCAGGCATGCCCCTTCGGCGCCATGGGATGGAACCCGGAGCGCGGGCGCGTTTTCAAGTGCGACCTGTGCCATGGCGAGCCCCAGTGCGTGCGTTTCTGTGACATGAAGGCCGTGGACTACGTCGAGGCGCCCAAGCTGCAGAGTGGAAAGATGCGAGAGGCGGCGGAGAATTACTCCGAGCTGATGCGGCGGCACGGAAGCAAATGAGATCGAAGCTGAAAGCTCAAGGCTGGAAGCTCAGGAATAAATCCAAGGGGCGGCCGGCATCAACGTCCACAACGATCCAAGCGGTCTGAACGCTTTTAACGCACCATGAAAATCACTCTCGAATCATTGGGTCTGCCGACGCTTTCGGCCGTGATCGGCAAGAAGGCGGAAATCGCTCTCGAAGCCGGAACCGTGGCGGATCTGATCCGCCATCTCACCGCGCGTTTCGGTCCCAAGGCGCGGCAGGTGCTCTTGGACGATGACGGCAACCTGGATCTCACCATCCAGGTGATGCTGAACGAAGAGGGCTTTATCTCCCGCGACGAACTTCCCAGGAGGGTCCTCAAGGACGGCGACCACGTCCGCTTCATGTTGCTCGTGGGCGGAGGCTAACCCGAACATTTCACGGCTGCAGCCGCCTCGACTCGCGCAATGTCCGGGCCAAAGCCCGCATCTGTCCGCCTCAGGCCGTTTTTTGCCCGCGCAGGAAAAAATCCAGGGCCTCGATCACCACGCTGGAGAACGTGCCGGCATTGTCCTTCGCATAGGCGGCCACCCGTTCTGCGAGGACGCAGGGAATGCGGATGGTCACGTCCTGGGTGGGGTCGGAACACATGGTTTCCGGATTCTTGTTCATCGGATCAACTCCCGCATGCCATGAAGGGGTGTGGCGCTGTATGGTTTTTCATTCGCTTTTTTTGCCGCAGACACTCGCCGACAAACGCAGACGGGCGCGGAATGCTTTCGCATTCTGCTGCATGGGTCTTTAGATCCGCTGTCTGCGTCCGTCTGCGGTTAATATCACTACTATTTTCCATTCGCGCCTTTCGCGCATTTTTTAGTTCCCTCTTTCCCATCCATCATAATTCGGGGAGAATTGCAAACGGAAAGCACCGGACCTAAGCCCCGGACGATATCCGGATCTCCGGCTGACGTGGGTGACGCCGGATTTGACTTGGCGCGGCGGCCGATCTATTTTATTTAACGTAAATTGTTCGCTAACGGCGAATCAACCAATCAAGGGGGGGGCAGATGCTCAAACGAATAGAGGTTTATAAGAATGGAAAGTTCAACGACTTGGCCATGGCGAAGATGCTGGTCCACGATTCCCCATACTTCCGGGTGCTCAATTTCAACTTCAAGGCCGGCCAGGAACTGCCCATTCACTCCCACGACACGGACGGGCAGCTCAGCATCGTCGTTCTGGAGGGCAAGGGCTTTTTCCTGGGCAAAGACGGGCAGACGTTGCCGGCCCACACCGGTGACGTGCTCATCTCGGACATCAGCGAACCCCACGGTGTCCGGGCCGAGAGCGACATGCGCGTGCTGGTGACTATTGCGCCGCCGCTGTGAAAGTGATACAAGACCCGATCACGCTGGACGCTTGCTCACAGGAAGGAGAAAACCATGGAAATCAGCAGGATACTCTGGCCGACGGACTTTTCCGAGAACGCCGCCAAGGCGCTGCCCCTCGTCACCGAGCTGGCGCAAAAATTCGGAGCGGAAATTCACATTTTGTACGTGATGAAGGATTACCCGGCCTTCGGCGCCTCTTACGGACAGTTCGACCCCGACGAGTTGAAGAAGATGCAGGAGTGGGAAAAACAAACGGCGGAATCCCGCTTGACCGAGATCTGCGACAAATTCCTGAACGAGTGCCCGCTCTACATCCGGCACATCGGCGTCGGGGAACCGGCCAAGGAGATCCTCAAGATCATCGCGGATCAGAAGATCGACATCGTCGTGATGGCCAACCGCGGCAGCGAAGGTCACTTCAACTTCGGCAGCGTGGCCGAGCGGGTGCTCAAGTGCACCACCGCTCCAGTCGTCATGATTCCCGTCTGACGGCTTCGAAAAAACCAATTTCGGCGTTGTTCTGCAAATAAGAAAAGACCGGGGCAGTCTGCTATGAGACTGCCCCGGTTGCAATGTCGAAGGTTGGAGAATCTAAAGCGTTATTTCGCCAGAGCCCCAAAGCCGGTGCCGTCCTGAGGTCCGACCCCTTGGTTCCCTGTGCCGTCGCCCGGCCCATGACCGGTTCCATGACCGACAGTGCTGCCAGGGCCTGTCTGGGCATTATGACCAGAACCGATCGAAGCATTGGCACCCGGGCCGATGGAAGCATTCGGGCCGGGGCCTACGGATGCATTAGGTCCAGGACCGATCGAGGCTCCCGGACCCGGACCAATGCCTGACCCTGAAGACGCACCCATGCCAGCGCCAACCCCGCCGCCACTGCCCGACCCAGCTCCTGCGCCCGATCCACCGCCGGCACCACCGCCTCCTCCACCGGCGCCACCTCCTGCTCCACCGCCAGCACCGCCGCCTCCTCCACCGCCACCACCTCCTGCCCCACCGCCGCCTGCCGATAGGGGAGACGTCACCATAATGAGTGCCAAGAGTAAACAGCCGATGAACATCAGTTTTTTCATAATCTGGTTCCTTTCCTGTTTTAGATTAAAGGTCACTTTTTAACACGACTGAGGTATCTTCCGTTCTTACCATTCCCATGAGCCGAATAAAATCCGCGGATCGCTCATTTCTATTGTCTTGTTAACGCACAGACCGGAGTGAAGTTACAAAAACAAGAAAAATTTTTGAAGGAAGGATGCGCTGCAGTTAAACGATATTGAACGGTTTAAGCCACTACCGTAAAATGATTATCGACTACCACCTCCGCCGCCACCTCCGCCTCCGCCGCCACCACCACCACCTCCTCCTCCTGATCCACCGCCGGCCCCACTGCCACCCGCCCCTCCTGACCCGCCCATGCCGCCATGGCCACCCGGTCCCGGCTGCCCTGCCGTTGTGCTGCCAAGCCCCTGCACGGTCTGGCCGTGTTGCATTCCTTGCGCAAGCCCCTGGGCCACAGCTTGCGCAGAATGGGTCTGTGATTGGGCAAGCAGGGACTGATGCATGCGCGCAATGCCGGCTGCGTCAAGCCCGTTAGATAAGGCATTGGAAATAACCTGAGAGGACAGAGTGGAAGAAACACCAAGTCTCGACATATCCCGTGCCATCGCCAGGCACGCTGCGGCCAGCTCGTTCATCTGCTCCTGGTCCGTTTTCAGAGACTGTTCTTGGAGCCGGCTCATGACCTGGGATGCGTCCTGCTCTTTCAGACCGGCGGCAAGGCTCTCTGCGAGCATGTTCCCCAGCCGTCCAACTTGCTCCGTGTTTTTGGTGATGGACCGGGCGTGGTCGAAAGCAAATGCGTAACGGGAACTCACGGCTTCCATGGCCTGCAAGGTCCGTTCGGGAGCCACCTGTTTGGCCATCCCCTCAAAAGCCTTGTTGATGACCGGCTTTGTTGGAAGCCCTCTGCCTTGCGCCTCCAGGACGATGGCCTGGGCTTTTAGTATCTGTTCCTCCTGGAAGCGATTGGCAACCATGGCCTGTATGAGTTTGACTGCATCCTCGCCGGGAACCCCTTTTTCAATCATCGCCTGGGTGCGGTCCTTGATCGGAGTAGGGATCCGGACAAGGCTCTGCTCCACCGTATCCGCAAAGGCCGTGGAAGCCAGGAGAGATACCACTCCCGATAGAAGCACCAACGTTGTCCAAAAATAATTCTTATGACGCATGGCGCGCGCGACCTCGTTTATTCGCTCACGGTGAAAAGACACAGTTATTCGACCCGAAATCATCATTATCCCTCAGGGGGCAATCCGGCAGGTAGGATTTGCCGTCCAACAGATAAAAATACTTGAATTCATGCAACCCGTGCAGCGTGACTTTCCACATGCCGGAAACGTCCCGCAGGGCTTGAACCTGTTGGAACGTATCGCCGGAGACCACCAGGACCACCGACTGGGCCTGCGGTGCCATCAGATACATTTCCACATGGCCGTTGTCGATCACGTGGTAATGCGCGGTGCTGCCCCCGGCCATGAAAGCTGCCGCTAAAACCGAGAGGATGCGTTGCTTCACGTTTGCAATTTAACCCTGAGAATGGAGTTCTCTCCGCCGAAATCATCGGTTTCGCGCACCGCAATCGTCGGATCGGTCAGCCTCCGGTTTCCTTCGATGATGTAGCTGAAACGATGGTCTCCTTCGGGAAGATCCAACGTGGTTTCCCAGTAACCGCTTTGGCCGGCCAGTTTCAGCGGGATTCTTTTCCAGCCGCTGAAACTGCCGGCAAGCTCAACGTGCTGGGCATCCGGCTGGTAAATCACGAACCGGTATGGCCGCATCAGGTGTTCGGGTCGAGGGTAAACAATGAAGAACAGGATTGCTGCGGCAGCCAATCCGACAGCGGCAGCGGTGACAAATGGCCGGAACAGTTTCACATGCCAGGCGTTTCGGTGCTCCTTTAAATCGAGTGCCGGAATATGGTCGACGACTTCCGAACGTATGAGTTTTTCCTGTTGCAGCAGGTTTACGGTATCATCTTTGAAGTTCTGATCCTCATGGACGGCTTCCACAAAAACAATCTTGTCGTCCAGGCTGAGCTCGTTGTCAATATACATGCTGATCAGGTTGTCATCCATTTTTTTCCGCCTTAAGGTACGCTCTGAGCTTTTTTCGGGCACGATGGATTTTCACTTTGACGTTGGCCTCGCTGATCCCCGTTATTTGAGCCAGTTCACGATATGGCATTTCACCGCTCACAGCGAGGGAAAGCAGGTCTCTTTCGTCATCCTGAAGATGCCGCATGGCAGCCAGCACCCTGCGATACTCGTCCCGCACCATTAAATCGTGCTCGTGGTTGTCGGCCGCTTGGTCGTTATCCTCCAGAGAAGATGGGTTCCATTTCCGCTTGCGAAGCGAATCGAGGACGAGGTTTCTGCCGATCGTGTACAGCAACTGCGGTGTGTGGTTTTCAGCCGTGTATTTTTCATAAAGACGAATAAAGCTCTCCTGCATGATGTCGCAGCCCAAGTGATAATCACCCGAACGGCGGATGAGGTAGGCCAAAAATTTCCGCCGTTGCTGGTTATAGAAATCTTTAAAAGTGTTCACACGCTATATTTAACGCAAAACGAGCAAAAAGGTTACAACAAATCAAATGTGGGGGGACATTGAGGCAGGCAAAACAACCTTCGGTTTATTCGGATTTCAACCCTGGCGCATTCGGCTGCTCTGCCGGATTCAGGTCATGCGCGAAATTTGCGGCAACCGTCGCTAAAGGGTGACGGATAGACCTTCGTGCGCGAAACAGACCCTCAGCCCCGATCTCGGCCGGAGACCGCCATACGCCTCGGCCAGCCGGTCCAGTTCCGGGTCCGTCCGCATGGGGTCGTGATGAACCAGGGCCAGTTGCCGGGCGCCGCACGCCTCCGCCACCGCCACCGCATGTTCGATGGACGAATGCCCCCAGCCGGCCCGTCCGGCGGCATATTCGGCCGCGGTGAACTGGCCGTCGTGGATCAGCAGGTCCGCCCCGCGCGCGAACTCCTGGATCCGCAGGTTGGCCTCGCAGGCCGCCTGCTCGCCTTCCCGGGCCATGCTCTCGTCATAGCCCGGATCGGATGGGACGGTGCTGAAAATGTTCTGGAAGGGCTCGGTATCGAAGGCAGTGCAGAGGATTTTGCCAAGGTATTCCAACCGATACCCCATGCACAGCAGCGGGTGGTTCAAATAGGTCGCAGAGACCCGGATCCCGTCACCGATGTCGTAAACGCCCTCGGCCAAATCCACGTAACGGATCTCCGCCGCAAGCTCCGCCTGGCGCACCGGAAAATACTGGTAGGAGAGCTGCCCGCCGATCACTCTCTTCAGGCCGTCCTCGGACGAGGTGACCGGACCGTAGAGGCTGACCTGCGTGTCAGGATGGTAAAGGGGCTGGAAAAAAGGCAGCCCCAGGATGTGATCGAGGTGGGTGTGGGTCAGAAACAGGTCGACCGTCACTCGGGGTGTCCGCCCCGGGCGCGCCATCAGGTCGTGGCCCAGGCGGCGGATCCCCGAGCCGGAATCGATTACGATCGTGCGGCCGCATTCGGGAAGGGCGACCTCCACGCACAGCGTGTTCCCGCCGTAGCGGGCCGTCTCGTAGCCCGGGGTCGGACTCGATCCCCGCACTCCCCAAAAGGTGACCTTCATGCCGTTACCTGCGGACAATTTCCAGAAACACCCTGGCCTTCTCGATTTCGACCGCCACAGCGGCCGTGAGCGCCGTCATGGCCTCCGATGTCAGGTTCAAGGCGGCGAGCGCGCGCTGCCGCTCGTCTTCATCCAGGCTGCTGCCGCCGGGGATCCCCGCCCCCATGCCATGCACCAGGATGTCGGCGAGGCCGACCACGCCGACCATGCGCATGGCTGCCTCCGCCTCTTCCGGGGGGTCGTGATGGTGGCCGAGGGCCGCGGCGAGCGCGGGACTCAGCTGCCATTTCCGGGCGATGATGTCGCCGACTTCGCAGTGGTCGAGTCCGATCACAGCCTGCTCCCCGATACGCACGGCACGGCCCGTCCCCAGGGCCAACTCGACCGCCTGGCGGTATTCGTCGGGAAACAGATGGTTCAGCGGAATTTTTCCGATGTCATGCATCAGACCCCCAACGAAATAATCCTCTCGCTCCGCGAGCGGCACCCCGTGCTCGATGGATAGCAGCTTGGCGGCTGCCGCAACACTCAGGGAATGTGTCCAGAAGCCGTCTGCCGAAAAGACCCGAAAGGTGTCGTGTTTGGAGAAACTCTCGAAAACGGCAAAGCTCAAAACAAGGTTCTTCACCGTGTTGAGGCCCAGAAGGATGATCGCGCGGGTGAGCGAGTTGACCTTGCTCGGCAGCGAGTAGTAGGCCGAGTTGATGAGTTGCAGCACCCGGCCGGTGAGCACCGGGTCAAGGGATATGACCCGGTTCAGGTCGTTGGCGCACGTGTTGGGTTCGTTGCAGGTCCGCAACACTTTTTGGGCCGTGGTGGACAGCCCGGCCATCCGCAGGATGTAGGCCCGGACTTTCCCTAGTGGCTTCGTGGGTGGGGAATCCGTCGTGGCCAATGGCGGCACCATCATGCCGCCAGGTAATCCCCCCGTCGAAATTTTATGATTTCAAGGGAGGCGGTGACAAGGGTCCGGTTGAGAATGTCTTTTATCCCGTCGCCGTCCGGCAGCGAACCGAGGGCCGGTGCGAGGTCGTCCTTGCCAGCTTCCATCTCCCGGACCACGGTATCGAGCCCCTTCAGGCTCATGCGGGGGTCCGCCAGTTGCCGGCGATAGTCATCGAGCAGATCGAGATAGCGCTCCACGCGCCCGTCCAGGCTGTTCGCGGGGGCCTCCGCGACGGACTGGATCAGCTGGATGGGCGCCACGAGGCTCAGGCCGATGCCGGGGGCGGCCGCACCCGGTGCCGGGGCCAGCTTCTCTTTTAGAATATCCCCGAAACCGCCCGAACCCGGGACAGCCGGCCGGCCGGATTGGTCCGCGTGAACCAGAGTAAACCCATGATCGAACCCGTTGATTTTCATCTGGCTGCTCCCTTCCTTTACCGACGTAAAAACCCGGCAGGGGCCGGAGACGACCGCAGTCGCTATTTCTTCTGCAAAAAACGTGCACAACATCCCATCCGCGCGCGCACCCCGCACCAAACTTTGCGCTGAAGCCTCCCGCAACCCGGACACCGGCTTGGCGGGCGGGGGAGCCGGCAAAATTTTCCCAGCGGTGGGCCGCCCCTCACCGGACGTCCTTCTCCGAGCACGTTCGGTTCTTGCCGGAGCCTTTGGCCACGTAGAGGGCCTTGTCGGCGCGATTGACCAG
>DATITS010000274.1:0-18641 GCA_035467535.1 Desulfobacterales bacterium | reverse complement strand
TGTTCATCCGGCACTACGCGGTGAAGTCCAAACTCGAGGCCCTGGAAAACATCGGCTCCCGGTTCGAATTTTCCTCCGGCCGCATCCTGCAGTTCATCAAGACGCCCTATGCGCATTCCCAGGGCAGCCATGTGACCTTCGATGCGGCGAGCGGCATCCTGTTTTCCAGCGACCTGTTCGGCAGCTATGGCACCGAGTGGAGTTTGTATCTGGACCTGAGCCCGGAATGCCTGGCCTGCAGCGATTTTTCCGATTGCCGCGGGCACCACATCAAATGCCCGGTGCGGGACATCCTGAAGTTTCACGAGAAGCTCATGCCGTCGGAAAAGTCGCTGCGGCATGCGCTGAAAAAAGTGCTGCCCGTGCCGTTCACCATGATCGCCCCGCAGCACGGTAGCATCATCAAAGGGCCAAAAAATATGCGGTATGTCATCGAACGGCTGGCCGGGCTGAAACGGGTGGGAATCGATGCCCTCGTCGAGGATGGTTACCGGTTGACCGCCGCACGCATCCGCAAAAGGTTCGGGGACCATGCCGCCTGACTCCTCCCTCATCGAGCACATCCGCGCCCTCCAGGCCCCGGGAAACCGGAATGCGGAGCTGATCAAGCAGGTGATCGAGTCGTGGGCGGCGCGCCGGGACTTCGAGGCCGGCAGTCAACTCCTGCGGACGCTGGTGCTTAAATATGCCGACGCCGAAAAGAAGCTGTACCGGTTGAACCGGGAACTGGTCGACCGGCAGCGGCGTCTCGACGAGGATCTGGCCGCCGCCGCCGAGATTCAGAGCAGCCTGCTGCCGCAGGAGACCTCGGCCTTCGAGCCGTTCGAAATCGCCTGGGCCTTCGAACCCTCCACCCTCATCGCGGGCGACATCTTCAATGTCATCCGGCTGGATGAGAACTGCTTTGCCGCCTATGCCCTCGATGTCAGCGGCCACGGGGTGCCGGCGGCCATGGTGGCGGTGTCGGTCTGCCAGAACCTTCAGCCCGACTCCGCGCTCATCCGCACCCCCGATCGGGCGTCCGCTTCCGGGCCGTCCCCGCGGTCCCCGGCGGAGGTTCTGCGTGCCCTCGACCTCGAGTATCCGTTCGATCGTTTCTCCCACTTTTTCAGCATGGTCTACCTGCTGATCGATACCGCGGCCGGCAGCCTTACCTACAGCAATGCCGGCCACCCCCAACCGGTCATCCTGCGCAACGGCGGCGGCATTCAGCGGCTGCAGCGCGGCGGGCCGGTCATCGGCCTGCGCTCCCTCCGCCGGCCGGCGGACCGGGAGATCGTGTTCAGCGAGGAAAAAGTTCGGCTCGCCCCCGGTGACCGGGTGCTGCTGTACACCGACGGGCTGACCGAATATCGGAGCGCGGCCGGGGAGCTGTACGGAAACGCGCGGTTTTTCGCGCGGCTGGAAGCGCTCAGGCAACAACCCCTGGCGGAGATGATCGAAGCGGTGCGCCTGACGCTGCGCGAATTCGGCGGCGGCACCCAGCCCGCCGACGACATGACGCTGCTGGGGATCGAGTTGAAAGAGCACAGGGCAACGGACGGGTGCGAATAAAAATGCTCTTTACGGCCGCGTGCTGTTCAACCCCACGAACGTCCCGCCGTTTCTCTGGCACAAGATCCGCATGAGGGTGGCGTAGCGCTCCCCCGTGTTCCCCGGCTGCTGCGTCCTTTCGATCACCGTCGGAAACCCGACCGCGTGGATCCGCATGCGCCGGCCGCCGCCTGCAGATGCCCGGTTGATGCGGTCCACCTCGTCGATCACCGACTGGATGGCGGCCCCGCTGAACTCGTCTCCGAAATAATAAATGCTGACTTTTTTATTTTCGGAATAATAGCTGCGGATTGCCTCGACGATGCCCTCCACGGGGTTGCTGTTGCTGAAAGGCTGCCAGCCGGAGAGGTTGGACAGAATGATCCGGCGGCGGCCGGCGGTGTCCGGGATCCACTTGCCGGCGTACTCCGGAAACATGTAGACGCCGTCGTCGTTCATGATCTGCATGCCCTTGACCTGGGGATAGACCGCGAGGGTTTCCTGGAGTTTCTTCTGCACCAGGGGCCAGGCGCCGCGCTGCATGCTGTTGGAGGTATCGATGACGAAAATGACGTACTCGCTGTCCACGGGGATGCCGCCGACTTGGCCGTCGGCCCGGCGGCGGGGCTGCAGCTGCTGCAGCCGCTTCTGCTCCTCGGTGAGCTGTTGAAGGGCTCTGGCAAGCTGCCCGTCGATGATGTTCTGGACCTCGGCATCCCCCTTGGAGGCGGCAAAACGACCCTCGATGTCCGAGATGTCGCCCTGCAGCCGCGCCAGGCGTTTCTTCTCCTGGGAGAGCTGTTCGCGCTTGGCCGTGAGCTCGCGGTCGAGGACAACCGTCTCTCCCCGTATCTCGTGCATCTCTTCCTCGAGCCGCTCGATGCGGGCCTTCAGATCGACCTGAGCGGCCTCGATCTGCTGGGGTGCGGAAAACTTGGAGAGCACGAACAGCAGGATCATCGCCCCGAATCCGCAGCAGATGCAGTCGAGAAAGGAGAGGCTGAACACCTCGATGTCGCGGTCCTTCTTTTTCACGGCCAATCCTTTGCCGGGCACATGAAGGAGCCCCGCGTGTCGACGGCCAGGCGCCAGAACTCGCCGCCGGCCATGGGGTCGCCCTCCATGGGCAGGAGGATGGTATTGACCGGCAGCCCCGCCGGCAGACGTTTCACGGCGTCGCGGAAGAGACTCAGGCGCTTGTCGGCCGAGACGCGGCTGCCCCAGGGCTTCTCCCTGCCCATGGTCGGAAGGCCGTCGGTCAGCAAGAAAAGATTGTCCGGGGCCGGGGAGATCTTCGCTGCCGCCTCGAAAGCGTTGATGAGGCTTGTCCCTTTTTCCGGAGGCAGGCGCCGCAGCTTTTCGACCGCCTG
The DNA here is from genome assembly GCA_035467535.1 of Desulfobacterales bacterium. Lineage (GTDB taxonomy): Bacteria > Desulfobacterota > Desulfobacteria > Desulfobacterales > SpSt-501 > SpSt-501. Next base: position 15,738 of record DATITS010000274.1, on the reverse strand, counting down.
GTTCAGGCGGACGACGTCCTTGGCCTCAAACCAGCCCCCCCCCTCCAGCAGCGGCGCGGCGGACTCGTTGAACACGTAGATCTGGACGCGGCTGTCCTGTGGGAGATTGGCGGTCAGCCAGTCGACGGTGGCCACCGCCTGCCGCCACTTGGGGGCGCGCAGCTTCTCAGCACCGCTCATGTTGCGGCGTCGGATGACGCCCACCACGGTTTCGTCCAGCATGCTGGCCGAGGCATCCACCAGGATCAGGATGCGCTGGCCGCCCATCTTCAGGCCGGTCAGGTACTGGCGGTCGCCCTGCCCGGGGAAAGGCCTCAGGTTTCGGCCCAGCTCTTCCTCGCGCTTGGCCCCGGCCTGCAGCCGCTTCACGTCTTCTTCCAGGGACTGGATGTCCGCCTTGAGCTTGTTGACATGCTCCCGGCTGGCGAGGGTCCGCTTGTCCCGGTCGGCCAGCTCCGGGCGCTTTTCAGAGAGCGTCTGCAGGATTTTCCGTGAAAGCCCCTCGGTTTTAACGAGCTCCGCGGTGATCTCGTCGAGGCTGTTGCGGGCCTGGACGAGGTCGCGTCGGCCCGCCAGCACCTCCTGCTCCCAGCGGTTGGTCTCGGAGGCAAGCTCCTCGGTGACGCGCTGGCGCTGGGCGGTATTCTGGGAGTTGACCACCACGAACAGCAGGATGATGGCACCCAGGCCGCAGCAGATGCAGTCGATAAAGGAAAGGCTGAAGACGGTGAGCTTTCTACGCTTCATTACGGTCCAGACAAGCGATCAGGACGATGGTTTCGGCGGTGTTTCCCAAGCGGATCGCATCGCCGACCTTCAGCGCCACCGAGCCTTCAACCCGCAGGTCATTTAAAAAGGTGCCGTTGGAGCTGAGATCGGTGAGTACGGCCTTTTCACCCTGGAGCTGGACGGCGCAGTGCTGCCGATCGATGCCGCCGGCATCCTCCGCGATGCGGATGCCGCGGCTTTCGGCCGGCAACCGCGTTCCGACCGTGAGCGGGGCGGCGGTCAGGGGGTAGGCCAGGTTCCGGTAAAGAAGATGGGTCGGCCGGGGGGAGGCGGCCGTCTGTTCCGCTGCGGCTGAAGGCCCCGCGGCGACCCATGGGCGGCTGCTGAAAAAAGAGGCGCCGGCCGTCCGCCGGCCGTCCGTCAGCTCACGCCACAGGGCGGGCAGCGCCAGGGCGGCCGAACCGGCGGGCAACTCGACGAGCCGGGTGTTCGGGATCCGCCGCAGGTGCTCCAGGATGCCGGGCAGTCTTGCTACGCGCTGCGAGACCTGGAGGCAGGCCCCCGTTCCCGGGGCCGCGCCGCGCCGCATGGCATCGTGCACGGCGGATAGCAGCTCGTCGTACACCGGCCGGGCGGTTTGGAGCATCATTGCGCGCATCAGGCTGACGCTGTAGTTGGAATGGCCAGCCGCGATCGCGAGGGTCGTGGCCGGCTCACGTTGCAGCGCCGCCAGCACCGCCGGCAGGCGGCGGTAGAGCTCCTGCTCGGTCTCGGCGCTGTGAAACGGGTCGAAGCGGGTCGTGCGCACAAACTCGGCCGCCGCGGCCTGCGCCCATAGTTTGTGGAGCCCCTCCAGGCCTTTCTCGTTGACGGTCAACACCTCCTGGAACTCCAGGCGGCCCTCGGTCTTGAGAATGGAGACCTCGAAGCGATGCAGGTGCACATCCACGTGGAGGTGCAGGCACTCCGGCCCGGGAGCGGCCGCCGCCACGGGCAGGCTGGCAAAGCCCTGCACGGGAATGCCCAACTCCTGGCTCATCCCCAGCAGCAGCCCCAGTTGGGTGCGCTGGAAGCCGGCCGGGACCGCGATCACCAGAGCGTTGCCGAAGCGGTGGGCCTTGTTCCAGATCTGTGCCAGGTGGGCGCAGGCCACTTCCGCCTGGTTCCCGGCGGCCGGCAGGGGGCGGTCGAGCGGGTCGGTGGAGAGCGAATCCCAGAAACGGTTCATGATCTGCCGCGGGAACAGCCGCGCCCTCCGTTCGGCGGCGATGCCGGTGGCGAGCGCTTTTTTATCCGGCAGGGCGAAGCCCGGGCTTTCCAGGCACTCCTCATCGATCGGGAGCAGCCGCGGCGGGTCGCCTCCGGCCACCAGGATCCCGGCGTCGCTGAGTTCAAGTCCCAAGAGGTTCATGAGATATGCCTTGTAAAGGGTTCAAGGGGTCAAGGGTCCGAGGGTTAAAGGGGAAGGAAGCGTGCCGCTTTTCACTCGGCCCCTTGGACCCTTGACTCCTCGAACCCTTTTCAGTTTGCATTCAGCCGCTGGGTGAGTTTTTCTTCGCAATAGTCCTCGGCATCGAGGATGAAACGCTCCTGCAGCAATTGCAGCTGGTGCAGGATGAACATCAGCAACAGGCTGACCAGCAGCGCGATCAGGGTGGAGTTGAACGCTACCCCCAGGCTGCGGGTGACACCGAAGATGTTGCCTTCGATGGCCTGGTGGGCCTGGCTCAGGGCGTCCCCGATGCCCCGCACGGTGCCGAGAAACCCGATCGACGGAATGGCCCAGGCGATGTACCGGATCATGGAAAGCTCCGACTCCTGGCGCTCCCCCTCGGAATCGCAGTAGGCATGCACGGCGTTCGCCACGTCCTGCACACTGCGGGTCGTGTAAAAGCGCTGCAGGCCGGCTATCAGCGCTCGCGGCAGAAGGGCACGGCGCTGCTGTTCCGGCAGGGCCTGGACCTGGCGGGCCAGCTCCCGGGTGTCCTCCGGCAGGATGCGCACGCCCTCCGCCAGCGGGATGAAGTCCTGGTTCAACAGGGCGCGTTGCCGCAGGATCATCACCCATTTGAAGCCCATCATCGCAATAGCCCAGAGCGCCAGGATGATCTCGGCCTCCTGCTCCCAGTCATAGATCAGGACATAGATCGATCGTTCGGTGACGGCCGACTTGTCTTTTTCCATCTCCGCCGCCTGCCGGGCGAGAATGGCATCGCCCCGGGGGCGGACGACGCCGACATAGAAAGCGTGCACGAGGATGAGGATCACGATCAGCGAAACCACCTGATAAAGGAATTCGAAAGAAAAACCCAGATTACGTTTCATTGGTTGGCATTTCCCGATAGCGTTGTGTTTTGTGTTGAGAGGTCACGATGAGCCGGGTGTTTGGGTGTTTTGTGCTCGGTGCTGCGGCCAGACAGCCGAATACCTAAATAACTAAACACCGATACCATCAAATATCCGCCGGAAAATCGATGGCCTGGTCCGCCTTCACTTTTTCAGCGGGCTCGAACGGCTTCAGCGGGTCCCCCTTCGGCGGTGCTGCAGGCTTCTCCTCCTGGGTCTTGTCGCCTTGGGCTTTCCCCGGCGATGGCACCGAGGAGGCGTCCGCTGGAGCCTGGCCGGTCCGCGGAGGGCTGCCCGCCTTTTGAGCAAGATAGGCCCTCTGAAAGCCGTTCGCAGAAACGCTGACATCGGCCCTGAACCCCGCCCCGAAACAGGCGAGACACAGAACGGCGATGGCGATCTTCCGGATCATTTTTTGACTTTACCCCCTTAATGAATTTTCGCCCGACGACAGGCGGGCGAAAATTCATTCGGCATATTGGCAGATGCGGAACCCCAGATCGTTCCGCGGGCCGGCGCTGTAATCGCGGAAGGCGATGCGCAGGGGCGCGATCCCGGCCGACTTCCAACTTCCGCCCTTTACGACCCGGTGGGCGCCTTCCCGCGGGCCCACCGGGTCCGACTGCTCCTTTTCTCCCGCGGTTTCGATCGCGTAGTAGTCATGGCACCACTCGGCCACGTTGCCCCCCATGTCGAACAAACCTGTCGCTGCCGGTCTGAATTTACCCACCTCTGCTGCCGCCGGATAGCCGTCGTTGTACCCGTCGATGGTGACGTCGATCAGCCCCTTGGCGGACTCATCCGCGTAATTGCCTGCTCCCGGGGCTGGCGGGTATCCCTCACCCCACGGATACTTGCCGGAGACGCCCAGGCGTGCACTATACTCCCATTCAGCCTCGGTCGGCAGACGATAGCCTTTTCCCAGGGGGTCGGAGGCGACGACCCGGCCCTCTTTCTGGATGTACACCGGCGGCAACGACGCCTTCACGCTGAGCCAGTTGCAGAAAAGGGCCGCCTGCTCCCAGGAGACCATCACCACCGGCAGGTCGTCGCGGTTGAGGTCCTGGCTTTTGAAGGTTCCCGAGGTGTGCGTCGCCAGAAACTGCCGGAACTCGCCGTTGGTCACTTCGCGGGTCCCCAGGTAGAAGCTGCGCGTCAACCGAACCTGTTTGAGGGTCTCATTCGAACGGCGGCCCTGTTCGCGCCGCGAGGACCCCATGGCGAAAGTGCCCGGGGCCACGCGCTTCAGTTCGTAGCCGTTCGGGGCTCGGGCCAGGCCGGCGGTTCCGGATACCGGCGCAGGCTCGCCGCGCCTGAGCGCCACTTTCAGCTCCTGGGGGAACCCCGGGCGGGGCAGGACGCGCGTGCGGAAGGGCTCAAGGCCCTCCTTTCGAATTTCGATGTCGTGTTCGACGGCCGGCAGCCGGAGCTCGACCGGTACTTTCCCGCGTCCGGTGCCGTTGACAAATAGCTCGGCATCCGCCGGATCGACTTTGAAGTGGACCACACCTTCCTGGGCCGTCAGCAGCAGGTCGAGCCCCTTGACCTCGCCGCCGGCGACGGCCACCTTCTGGTTCGCGCGTTCGTATCCCGTCATGGACAGCTGGATCTCGTGTTCCTTGCCCGGGCCGACGTCGACCTCGACCGGCGTTTGTCCTACATAGCGCCCATCGACGAGAACACTCGCCCCCGCTGGACGCGACCGGATCGCCAGCCGTCCGTCGGCCGGCTCCAGACGCACCTCGGGAAGGGCCACGGGCTGCCCGGCCACGACCTCCACACGGCCCCGCCAGGTTTTGTAGCGCTCGGCGCTGATCTCGATGTCGTGCGCCCCCGCCGCAAGCTCCAGTTCGACGGGGGTCCTGCCCAGCGGCCGTCCGTCCACCTTGACGGCGGCCGCGGCGGGTATGGAACTGAAATGGACCCCCGACCAGTTGGGAGTCAGGGCGAGTGCGATTTCCTGGAGGCGGTCGCAGCCCTCCACCTCTACATCCGTGACGGCGGGCTGGTAGCGTTCGCCGCGGATCTCGATGCGCCGGCGGCCCGGCGCCGCCTCCAGGGGCTCTATCGCAACGGCACCGGCCGATCGGCCGTCGATAAAGACCTCGGCCCCCGGGATCGCTTCCCCGGGCCGGCCGTCGGGATGGGCCTGAATACGGAGGCGGCCGGGGAGTTTCTGGAAGGCAAGCCGGATCTCCTGGCGTTCGTCCGCGCCGACCTCGAAGCGGTGCGCGATGTCGCGCTGACAGGCAAGCTCGGCATGAAGGGCATAGGATCCCGGCTGCAGGAGGTAATGATCGCCGATGCGGGGGGTGATCCACCCGCCGGAGAGTGAAAGCGTGTCCGGAGCGGGATCCAGGTGAATCGATACCTGGCGCGCCGTAACCACGAACCACAGGGTGCCGGCCAGCGCCAGCAGGAGTGCTACGGCGGCCAAAACTGCGAACCATGCCGCCATGCGCCGCAACCGGCCGCTGCCGCCCCGTCGACCGGAACGGAAGGCCACCGGGGTTACGATGATCGGCTCCGCCGCATTCGTGTCGGATGTTTTTTTTTCCGGCATGGGCTGACCTTTAAAAAGTCTCCGAATCGATGGCTTTGTAAAGAAGCCAAGTTCAAGGCGCGCGGTCTAACGACCACCCGCCGCGCGGGTGGCTTGGATTTTCGGCCAGCGGCCGAAAAGACAAAAGCACGTCCGTGCTTGCAGCGTTACGTTTGCGGAAGCAAACAACTGCGAGGAGTGAGCGTACTTCATGTACGCCGCAGCGACAACGCGACGAAGCGCATCGCCGAAATTGGACTATTTACGAAGCCATCATCAAACCTTGACCTTGCAAACAATGGTAACCCGGATCGGCTCCGGGCCATGCGTGACAACGAGCTCCAGACGCTCGTCCCGGTAGCCGTCGCGCGATCCCGCCACGGTGTAGGTCCCCGGCCGGAGGCTCAGCTCGCGCGTGCCGAAACGGCCGAGTCTGCCGACGCGATACACGGAGACCTCGGTCATGCTGTCGGAATCGATCGTGACGCGGACCGGGGTTTTGGCCGCCTGCACCAGGGCCTCCAATTTGTCGGTCTCGGAGCGCAGGCGCGAGCCGGCCGGGGGTGCCGTGCGGATCTCCTGCAGCAGGCGGCCGGCGTTCTCCAGTTGGGCGTCGGAATCGAGCAGCCCCGGCTGGTTTACGAAGACCGCAATGCGCTGCTCCAGTGTCACGAGCGTTACCGCGCGCGCTTTTCCCTCCTGAGCGAACTGGAGCGCCGGCTCCATTCCCAGGGCTTCCTCATAGGCCGCCAGGGCGCCGATATAATCCTCGCGCTGCTCGGCGGTGAGCGCTCGCTGCCGTACGGCTTCGATTCGCGCGGTGCGCAGGCTCCTCTCTGTCTGGGCCAGCGCCTCGGCCACTTCGGGGGCCTCCGGCTGCAGGGCCTTGGCCTTGAGAAACCGGGCCTGGGCCTGGGCGAGTTCCCCCGCATTCAAGGCTGCGAAGCCCTCCGCCATCCATCGGCGAAATTCCTCTGCGGCCATGCGGGAGGCGATGCGCTGCAGCCCTGCGCGGGCCTCTTGGGCCTGCGGGTCCAGCCGCAAGGCCTCCTGAAAATCAGACTGAGCGGCCGCGAGGTTCCCGGCGGCGGCCAGGCGCTCCGCGGACGCCAGGCGCTGCCTGACCGCCTCGGCCAGCTCCGCATTCCGCGAAGCGGCGGGGCTGGCAGGTTCGGCTGCGGCCGGCAGCAGCGGCGGGGACGGCTGCGGCGGCTCGGAAAGCGCCTGAGCGCCCGGCAGCGGCGGGGACGGCTCGGTCGGTGGCGTTTCGGCCAGCGGCGTTGCCGGAGATATCTCCACGGGATGGCGAGAGAGGTGCCCGATCCACCAGATGCCGCCGGCCGTCAGCGCGGCGATCAGCAGCAGCGTTGCGGCAACCCCCATCCGGCGCTGCTGCGGCCGCGCGGCTGTTTGGTTTCCGGCCGGCGCGGTTCTGACCCGGATGGGGGCGATAATCTCTTCGCCCTGCGGGGCGGAGGAGTCCTTGGAGGTCATTCGCTGAACCCTATTTCCGCGCGGTAGATTTCGCGCAGCAGCTCGCGCCAGCGCTTGAACTGTTCCTCGGCCGGGCCGGTCAGTTCATACGTCTGCCCCTCGAACTCCACCAGGATCGGTTTCATCTCGCTGCCGAAGGTCTCGCTCAGCTCCCGGATGGATTCGGAGTGCATTTCAGCCTGCTTGGAGATATTGAACCCGTTGACGATCACCTGGCCGCCGATGACGGCCATGCCGATTTCGAGCGGCCCGATCTGCCCCCGGTTGGCGCTCAGGACGATGGCTCCGGCCAGCAGCAGGGCCCCTCCCACCTGGCGGATGAGCGCGTCGCGTTCTATTTTTTGCCGCGCCTGCTGCTCGTCCAGGTTGCTCTTGCGCCAGCTCTCGTAGGACGGCCACATGCGGGCATAGAAGCTTGCGTACTGCTGGTTGAGGGCATCCACGAAGAGCTGTTCCCGTTCGCGGATCTTGAGCAGGCGCGCCATCATGGAATCGTTTTCGGCCGGCAGCCGGTTGACGACGAGTGCATCATCGGGCCCCTTTTTCAGATAGCCCCCGTAGACCTCGGGTGCGAAGCGGTTGGCGAATCTCAGCTGCGAGACGGTGCGAAGCGCCTTGGCTTCCTGAGGGGTCAGCTTCATGCGCTGTTCGGCGAGATCGTTGGCGATGCGGTTGTAGAGGTCCTGGAAGGCATCCTTCTCTGCCGGCTGGAGGACGGCGTAGGAGGAGGAAGTGGCTTCGGCGTGATAGGTTTTGTCCAACCAAAGCTTTCCGGCGGCATCGCGGGCTTCGATCCGGACTTCGAAGGACTCGCCATTGGACTCCAGAATGCTGCCTTTTACCAGCAGATCGACGCTGTCGGTTTCGGCCGGCAGCACCTGGACGGCCCCCCAGTGGCTGCTGTGCTGCATGGTGGTCTTCAGGTGGTAGGGGAGGAAATTCTGCTCGGCTTTGCGGATTTCGGCGTGGGTGCCTTCTTTGCGCGCCTTTTCCTCGGTCAGCGGCTCGGAGGAGAAAACGACGATGCCCACGTCCAGCAGTTGCCCCTCGGGAATCTCTTGCGGGGCCTGCAGAATGGCGGTCGGTCCGACCCTGGTCGTGGCGCAGGCCACGGTCATGAGCATGCAGCAGAACAACGCCACTGCCGCCGAAAAGCGGTGCCATCGGACAGGCGATTTAAATATGATGTGCTCGTCAAAAATAAGCATCGGGCCGTCAACCAAGGCGAAAATCAGCTCAAAGCTCCAGGCTCAAAGCTCGAAGGAACAGACCCCATCCGTTCAACTTTCAGCTTTCAGCTTCGAGCTTCCAGCTGCCTTTATGTGAGCATTTACAAGAGTCACGCAACGCAGGATCACGGACCGAGGCGCCGTTTTTCAACGACCTGCTAAGGCTTGGCTCGGCTCCTCTTGTACGCTTCATATTCCTTCCACAGCTTTGCCTTGAGATCGGGGTCCGTCTCTTTCTCGGCCGCCTCTCGCAGCTGCCGGGCCACGATATCATCGTCCGGACTCGGGGTGTAGCTGCCGGCTGGCGCCCCCGTGCCGCCCGTTCCCTGGCCTGAGCCGGCGGCACCCCCCGGCTTGCCGCTGCCCTCTGACGTCTTGGCCTGCTCTGTCCCGGCGCCCTCTTTTTCGCTCCCACCTCCCGCGGTCCCGCTGCCGGCCGTCTCGGTCGTCGAGCCCTTTTCCCCCGCCTGTCGCCCTGCTTCGGCTGCCGCTTCCGACAGGCCCTGCATTCGTTTGGCCGAAGCGGCCTGGATGAGCCGGAGTTCCTTCAGCAGCATCTCGTCGAAGGAGGCCAGCGATTCGTTGAATTGACGGTCCAAGACCTTGAGACGGTCGGCCGGATCTTCTCCGGGGCCCGCGGATGGCGGGGCCGCACCGGCAATGGCAGGGGTGCCGGCAGCCGCTGCCTGCGGCCGGGCCTGGTGGGCGCTGTAAGCCGCCTCCATCTGCGCCAGCGCCTTCTGGTTCTCGTCGACCATCTCCTGCACACGGGCAAGATAGGTTTCATATGCGGACAGCACTTCGGGCGAGGCGTTGCCGGAAGCCTTGAGGTCGGAGAGCTCACCGGCGATGCGATCCCGGGCGGCCTGACTGATCTTGAGGGTCTCGCGGGCCCGTTCGAGCTCGAAAGGGGTCGCCGCCGAAAGCGTTGGAGCCGCGAAGGCCGCGCCGATTAGAAACAGCATGCCGGTGAGCGCCATGCAAGAGCGCCCTCGCATTCGGAGCTTGTTGCGCGGATCGGCCATCTTAAGTCTAACTAATTGTTATAAGTGAAATTTTGATAGCAGTTTAATGGCTCGGCCGGCGGGTGTCAAGCAGGAGGGGCATGGCTACCCTTGCGCGGTCGCCGGAGGCCTATCTCTATGACCGAAACGGCAACCAATCATCTGGGGTAGCGGCCGAACCGAAGGGCGGCCCAGACCGCCCCGGCGCCGCCCAGGCCGAGCACGCTGAAGGCCCAGCCCCAGTCGGTGTAGACTCTCTGCCCGTGGATCATGGGATTGGTCCAGTCGAGAACGGCCCCGAAAGCCACCGGCGCCACCGCCGCGGCGCCGAACCCGACCAGCGATCTGAAACCGAGGGCGGCGCCCAGGTAGGCCGCGTCCACCTCCTCGGTGAGGGCCGCCGACAGGATGGGCGAGTCCCCCAGGGCCGTGAAGGCATAGACCAGCCCGATTCCCACCACCAGCACCAGGGGCCAGCCCGCGGACCAGCCGACCAGGAAGGAGCAGGCCATGCTCGCGGCCGCCAGGACCAGCAGAATCCTGGCGCGGCCCACGCGATCGGAGAGGGTCCCCATGGAAAAGGAGGCCAGAAGGCCCACAAAATGAAACGACGCGGTGATGTAGGCCCCGTGGCCTGCGGCACCGACCGCTGTTGAGCCCGCGAGCGCGAGGCAGGCTGCCAGGAACGCCGGCGTCCAGGACCACATGCCCAGAAGCTCCCAGTTGTGGCAGGTGTAGCCCCAGATCAGGAGCATGGCGGGCCGGTTGCCCAGGACCTCCCGCGTGAAGCGCTGCTCCTTGCGGCGGCCGGGCGCCGGCACGACGGTGCGCCGGAGGGTGATCCAGGCCAGAAACCACCCCAGTATGGGCCCGAGACAGGTCAGGAGAAACGAGAGTTTGGTGCCGCCGACGGGAATGGCCACCCCGCTGATGGCGAGCGAAAATGCGTAGCCGCCGGAGGTGCTGGCGATGAAGAACCCCACGGCCATGCCCCGGTGGCGGGAGGCGTACTGGTCAGCGATGATCATGACCCCGGTGGTGTAAGTGCCTCCCAGGGAGATCCCCACGAGGGTGTGCAGGATCAGGGCGGAGGTGAAGCCCCGGGCGAAGAGGGCAAAAATCAGACTGAAAACCCCGGCGGCAAAAAGGGACCCGAGATACAAACGCTTCGGGCTGATCCGGTCCGCAATATTGGAGAAGACCACCAGGGAGACGGCATAGCCTATCTGGAGCCCGCTGGCGATGAGACCCGCCTGGGCGGCCGACATCCCCCATTCGCGCTGCAGCACCGGGAGTGCTGCGGCGTAGCTCATGAACACCAGGCCGTTGAACACCCGCGAGGCGCAGATCCCGGCCAGCCACCCGTCAAATCGTGTCCGCTTTTCCGCACTCACATCTGCCGTCCCGGGAGAGCGTTCCGTTTATTTTCTCATCAGGTGCGTCACCGCCTGCTCCAAACCGTCGATCGTGAGCTCGAACATGGGAAAGATCTGGCCGATGGCGGCGATGCTGCGGGTGTAGGGCCAGGCGTCGACCGCCTTGGGGTTGAGCCAGACCGAGCGGGGAAAGGTCTTCGCCAGGAAATTGAGGCATTCGATGCTCGGCCGTCCGCTGCGCTCTTCGACGTAGATGGAGCCGTCGGCGGCCATCAGCTCATAGGGGGCCATGCTGGCGTCGCCGACGAGCACCAGGCGCGTCTCCGGGTCGAGGCGCGCGAGTTCGTCGATGCGCTGCGGCTTCCGGAAGCGCGCCGCATCGCCCCAGAGGGTGCTGTAAACGGTGTTGTGGAAGAAGAAGGTCTTCAGGTCCTTGAACTGGGCGCGGGCGTAGTCAAAAAGGGTCTGAACCACGGAGATGTAGGGGTCCATGGACCAGCCGCCGTTGTCGATGGCCAGAATCACCTTGAGCTTGTCCTTGAACGCCCGGGCGAAGATGATCTCGATCTCGCCTCCGTTGCGGGTGGTCTGGTAGATGGTCTCCTCGACGTTCAGGCGGTCTTTCGGGCCGTGCGGGGCCAGGTGCCGCAGCCGTTTCAGGGCCTCCCCCACCATGGCCTGGGTCAGGGGCCCGTCCTGCGAGTAATCCCGGTAGCGCCGCTCCAGGGCGACCTTCACCGCCGACTTGTTGCGGGAGACACCGCCCACGCGCATGCCTCCCGGGTGGTAGCCGGAGTGGCCGACCGGGGAGTGGCCGCCCGTGCCGATCCATTTGGCGCCTCCGTGATGCGCCTCGTTCTGCTCCTTGAGTCGCTCCTTGAAGTATTCGATCAGCTGCTCCGGGCTCAGTTTCTTGAGCGCGCTTTCGTCCATGCCGAGCAGCCGCGACAGCTCTGCCGGGTTCTGCAGCCAGGCCTCCAGCATCGAGCGTGCCAGCTCATCCAGCTCGAGCCCCCGGGGATCGGGCATTTCCGCCCCCTTGAACTGGTGGGCGAAGACCTGATCGAACAAATCGAAGTAGCGCTCGCTCTTCACCAGAATCGAGCGCGAGGCCGTGTAGAAATCCTCGAGCGAGCCCACCAGCCCCGCGGCGAGCGCCCGGTGCAGGGTGAGGAACGCCGTGGGGCTGGTCGGGATACCGACATCCCGCAGTTTGTAGAAGAAATCGACGAACAAAGTTCACTCCGTCCTGATTATCAGGGTATTGAAAAACAAGCATCAGGCCGTCAGCCAAGGCGTGCGGCGTTTTGGAAAGCGCAGCCTATTCAGCGATAGGTGAGCATTTACAAAAGCCGCACAACGCCGGATCACGGCCTCAGGCGCAGTTTTTCAACACCCTGTTAAAAGCGTTTCCGACTGAAGGCATCCCGGGCGCGCTGGTAGTCCTGGCTTTTCTTGAACAGCACCCCCAGGTAGGGCAGTTCGCCCTTGGAGAGCTGCCGGGGGGTGAAATCCGGGTCGGACGTGAGCGCCCGGATCCAGTTGATCAGCTCCCGGGTGGCCGGCCGCTTTTCGACGCCTTCGACCTGCCGCACCCGGTAGAAAGCCGCAATGCTGTTCTCCACGAGGTCGCCGTCGATGTCCGGGAAGTGCACCCGCACGATGCGCCGCATCATGTCCGGGTCCGGAAAGGCGATGTGGTGGAAATTGCAGCGGCCCAGGAACGGGTCGGACAGGTCTTTCTTGGCGTTGGAGGTGATGATGATGACCGGCCGATTCCGGGCCGGCACGGTCTTGTCGATCTCGATGATGTCGAACTCCATCTGGTCGAGCACGTCGAGCATGTCGTCCTGGAAGTCGGTGTCGGCCTTGTCGATCTCGTCGATCAGCAGCACCGTGCGGGTCTCCGCTTTGAAGGCCTGGCCGATCTTGCCCATGCGGATGTAGTCCTCGATCCGGCTCACGTCGCGCTGGGAATCGCCGAAACGGCTGTCGTTCAGGCGTGTCAGCGTGTCGTACTGGTAGAGGGCTTCAACGAGCTTCATGCTGGACTTGACGTTCAGCACGATCAGCGGCATTGCCAGGGTCTCGGCGATGGAGTGCGCCAGCATGGTCTTGCCGGTGCCCGGCTCGCCCTTGAGCAGCAGCGGCATCTCGAGCGCGATGGAGATGTTCACGATCTTGGCGAGTTCCTCGTCCAACACATAGCGGGAGCCGCCGGTGAAATGGTGTCGGGAGTCTTTTGAGTTCATTGCGTCCTTTGCGTCTGTTGGGTCCATTGCGTCTATGGGGGCGTTGGGGTGTCGCGGAGCAAGGTCCATGTCCTGAAGGGAAAAAGTTTTCTCGTCATCTTCACCCGTTACCCGTTCCGAATTTTCAACGACACGTCCCGCGTCAACTTGAGCGCCCGCAGCGCAAGGTCAAGCGTCAGCGACCCCATGCCGCAGGCCGGGGTCACCAGCGACTGCGCCCGGACCTGTTCCCCGGTGAAACCGAGCGCCATCACCTGGGCCGTATGGGACTTCATGCGCTCCACGAGGCGGTCCGCGGTGGCCTGGGCGAGATCGTCCGGGCTGAGGGTGGGCACGATGCCCCACGCGAGCAGGCGGCCGGAGGCGAGGAAGTTTTGCAGCTCTGCGCGGTAGAGGATAAAACGGTCGAAATAGGCGTAGGCATCGAAGCTGACGATGTCGGCGGCCGAGCCCAGGATCAGCGCCCAGTCCGTGTTGGCGCACACGTGGATCGCGGCGAGGCCGCCCCCGTCATGAACGGCATCGATGACCTCTGCCAGGCTGGCGGCGACATCGTCCCGGGAGATGCTGATGAACTCGGAGGATCCGAAACCGGCCAGGGCGGGCTCGTCGATAGAGATGATCACCGGCCGGCCGAAGGCGGCCAGCCGCTCGGTCTGCCACCGCGCTTTCAAGGCGATCAGCTTCACGGCCGCATCCCGCAGCTGGTCGTCGTAGATGATCGCCCGGCCCCGGTTGTCGTGAATGCCGGTGGTCAAGGTGAAGGGCCCCGTGACCTGACCCTTCAGGGCCACCGGTTTGTGCGGCGTGCGGCCGATATGCTCGATCAGGGTGAAGAACCCCTGGGCCGTGTCGGCCTTGAGCTCGAACCGCGACGTCGCGGGGCCGCCGAGGTCTGCCTGCACCGCGAGAAACTCCTCGTAGAAGCGCAGCATGGCATCCGCAAAGCCCGGGGCTTCGGTATCGACGAAAGCGTTGCCCTCTTTTTCGACCCAGCCGGGAAGCCCGGTTGTGAACTGCTCCATCATGCCCTCGCCGGGCCTTGCGGGCAGCTGGGCCCAGAGGGGTATTTCCGGCGTGTATTCCCAGACCAGGCGGGCGGCCTCGGCGTGATCCCGCACCGGAAGGCTCCCGATCAGGAAGGGCAGGCCGTTGCCCTGGAAACGTCTGCGGTTCATGGGAGATTCCTTTGTTACGATGTCTTGCGCAACGCGTTGTTGTTAACACGCGGCGGGAGGTTTGACAAGGCAACGCTGCAGTTCGTGCCGGATCGTTGAACAGAAGTCCCGGGAGAAAAAAACCGGCGCCGAAGCGCCGGTGAGCAACTCATGGCGATAAGTTGGCCGAAGGCTATTTTGTGCCGAAAATCTTGTCGCCGGCGTCTCCCAGGCCGGGGAGAATGTAGCCGATGTCGTTCAGTTTTTCGTCCACGGCGGCAACGTACATGTTCACGTCCGGGTGGGCTTTCTCCACGCGGCGGATGCCTTCGGGGGCGGCCACCATGAAGATGCCCTTGATCTGCTTGCAGCCGGACTCCTTGAGCAGATCGATGGCCGCCACGGTGGAGCCGCCGGTGGCGAGCATCGGGTCGAGGATGAGGGCGATGCGCTCATCCATGTTCTTGGCAAGCTTCACATAGTAGCGCACCGGGTCGAGGGTCTCTTCGTTGCGGTAAAGCCCCACGATGCTCACCTTGGCCGAGGGGATGAGGTTCAGGACCCCCGGCATCATGCCGAGCCCGGCTCTAAGGATCGGGACCACCGTGATCTTTTTGCCCTTGATCTTTTCGGCCTGCACCGAACCGGCCCAGCCCTGGATGGTTTCCTTTTCGGTCTCCAGGTCCTTGGTGGCCTCGTAGGTCAGCAGGGTTGCGATCTCCGAGGCAAGCTCCCGGAAGTCTTTCGTCGTCACATTTTTCTCGCGTGCCAGGGCGATCTTGTGCTTGATCAAGGGGTGTTGCACGACGTGCAGCGGCATGGTGCCCTCCTGGGTTGACGACGTTAACAGGGTGTTGATGAACTCATAAAATGTCATCCCCTTGGACGACTTTGTAAGAAGGCCAAGATCAAGGCGCGCGAATCTCGCGGCGCGAGGCGTACTTACAGTACGCCGCAGCGACAGCGAGATGAAGCGCAACGCCGAGATTGGCCGTCTTACGAAGTCGTCACGCATGCTATAGTCGAATCACCACAGGAGTGTCAAGGTTCGGGGGCGCTGTTCCCGCCAGTTCTATGAATTGACAGCCCATCGGGCCGATGTTATATATGCGCCGTTGGAAAGCGCTTTTAAGCACCATCCGCCGCGAGGTTTTCTTTGGCCGACATCATCCCCCTCGACGACAAGATCGAAGTCGCCCGCGAAAAGAAAGCGGCCGTGCGGCGCCAGCAAAAGGGCGTTATCGTGCGGCGGGTGTTGCAGTGCACCGGTTGCAGCCTCAAGTGTGAAAAGTGCGGAACCCAGATCGAAGGGGGGGCCGTTGGCACCTCGGAGCGCTGCCCCCACTCGCGCTTCCCCTACAAGTTCTGCGAGGCTTGCGAGGATGAATACCAGGATTACATCGAACGCCTGCAGGGGCGGGGTGATCCGGATTGCTACTGGCACAACGACGAGTGGCTCGACGCCTGGCGGAAATGGATCGACTACCAGGGCAGCGTCGACCGCTACGTCAGATCCAAGGAATTTTTAAGGCTGATTCAGGAATTCAAAAAGCCCTGAGGTACAGGAGGTAGCACCATGTTTGGAATCGGTATGCCGGAGCTCATCATT
>DATITS010000273.1:0-15567 GCA_035467535.1 Desulfobacterales bacterium | reverse complement strand
CCCGGCCGTTGCGGCTGTCGAGGTTGCCGGTGGGCTCGTCGGCGAGAATGAGCGCCGGGTCGTTGATGAGGGCCCGGGCGATGGCCGTGCGCTGCATTTCGCCGCCGGACAGCTGCGCCGGGTAATGCTTCAGGCGGCTTTTCAGGCCGAGCCAGTCGAGCAGTTCCAGCGCCTGGCCGCGCGCGGCTTCAGCCGGCTTTTCCGCCAGCAGGGCCGGCAGGCAGACGTTTTCGAGCACGTTCAGGGTCGGCAGCAGGTTGAAGGACTGAAAGACCATTCCCACCACCTCCCGCCGGAAACGGGTGAGGTCCGCGCCGGCCGAGTCGGACAGGCGGCGGCCCGCCACCACGAGCTCGCCGGCGGTGGGATGGTCCAGCCCGGCCAGCAGGGCCAGCAGCGTGCTCTTCCCCGAGCCGCTGTCGCCCTTGAGCACCACAAGCTCGCCGGGGGCGATCTCCAGGTCGACCTGGTTGATGCCGGTCACGGAGCTGTCGCCGAACGGGTAAGTGCGTGACAGTTTGCGGGCGTGAATGACAGGTTCAGTTGAATTCAGAGTTCATCCTTTCTGGCCCCAAACGGCGTAGACCGGGTCGGAATACGGCAACTGGGCGGCGTATTTGTCGCTCGCGGGCCGGGGAAGGCCCCGCAGCGAGTACGTCTGCAACTGATTATATTGACCCGAATCCAGGAAATATTCAAGCACCAATCCCATGCGCTCGAATTCGTGCAGCACCGGCCAGACCCGGATTGCCTTGGGCGGAAACCACCGGTTGGAAAACACGGCGGCGAACACCCCGCCCGGCTTGAGAACACGCGCCGCCTCCGCGAACACATCGAAGGGATGCGTCAGGTACTCCACCGAGACCGTGCAGACCACCGCGTCGAAACGTTCCTCCCCGAAGGGCAGGGCCGGGTCGCGGTTGAGGTCGTGCACCACGCGCGCGGTGGCGCGGGCGTTGGTCGCAAGCTCCGCGCCATTCATCCCGAGCACGGTGAGAGAGCCGAGCGGCAGCGACTCCGGCAGGTGCGAGTCCCAGCTGCCCAGCAGGTCGAGCACGTCGCTCCCCGGCCGGATCAGCCGGCCGTAGAGACGGCTCACGACGTCGATGGCCGCAGCGTCGATGTGCTGCACCAGCCGCGGCTGTTCGTAGAAGATGCCGTCGTCTTCCCCATCCAGGCGGGCGAAAGGGTCGTCCGCAAAGAAGTCCGTAGGCGTGTTGCCGGCGCGCGCCTGGATCCCGGGGCCGGTGGTCGCCATTTCGAGCCAGTCGACGGCAGCGCCGCCGTGCTCGTCGAATTTCGGCCGCAGCTCATGCACCTTCACCTCGACCCCCAGGCGCTTTCCGGCCAGGGGATGGTTCAAATCGGCGGTGAGGCGGTCCTCGGTGAGGCCGATGCAGCGGAAGGGCTGGGCATTCTCCCGAAAAACCCCGGGCACCCCGGACAGGGTCCCCCGCGGGTAGAACCGCCCCAGCCGCGGCACGATCTCGAGCCCGTCGACCTGGCGCCGCTCGACGGCCTCCGGCCGCACGTGAACGATGCCGGATTCGCTCCTGCGGGGCAGAACAGCCCCGGGCTCAAAATCGAACTCGAATGTGTCGACCCCCGGCTGACGGCGCATCGCGTCAACCAAGTGGAGGGGCAGGATGTCCCGCCAGAAGTTCACCCGCTGGGCGTGCTGGCAGTCGAGGTGACGGATCCCGTCCTGCTGCCACGCCAGCCGGAATTCCATCGTCGCCAGCACATCGTCAAAAAGTGTCATGTTCAACCTCATGCCGTTCGGGGGTATGGTTTCAATCGTCATTCGATCAAGAAGAAAGATTTTCAAATCACCCCACAGAGGGCGTCCACCTTTTTCACGTAACCCCGGATGTCACACTTGCGCTCGAGCCCCGAGGCCATCATGGTGCGGACCTTGCCGAAAATCTCCCGCCCCGGCCAGGCCCGGTCGTGCACGCCGTAAATCCAGGCGACACCGGCGTAGGAGTTAGGGTCGCGGCCGTCGACGAAATAGCGGTTGTTCAGTGCCAGCGTCGTCGCAAACCCCTCCTGCGGCGTCGGCGACCACTCGAGGATTTTCTTGCCCCAGTACATGCGCATATAGGAGTGCATGAAGCCGGTGCAGACCATCTCGCGCATGGCGGCGTTCCAATAAGGGTCGTGGGTTTGGGCATTCTCGAGCTGCGCAACCGAATACACATAGGGTCTCCGGTCGCGGCGGTGCTCGGCCAGGCTCTTCTGCGCCCAGCCCGGGATGCAGGCAAATGAATCGTAGTCCGGCGTGTAGTGCGTGAAATTGCAGGCCAGCTCGCGCCGGACGATCATCTCCTCCAGAAACGCATCCTTGGCCGCTTTGGGTCCGGGCGCCTTCATCACATCTATTGCCAGGCAAAGCGGGGAGAGCTGCCCGAAGTGCAAATAGGGGCTCATGCGGGAGGTGTCGTCGGTCTGCGGCTGGTTGTGGTTTTGCTCGTAACGCGCAAAGCGGTTTTGGAGGAACTCGGCAAAACGCCGTCTGCCCTCTGAGGCGCCCCCCTGGAACACCCCCGAAACCGAGGAAACGCTGCGGTCGACCCTGAGCGTCTTGAGCAGCGCCGCCGGGTCATCGAGAGACACTCCATCCAGTCTGAGCTTGATCGTCGGCGTTGCCACGGCAACGGCCGGCAGCTCCTTGAGGTAATCGGGAAGCTGCCGATGGATCCTCGGCCGGAGGGTGCGGGCTCCGATCTGCGCCTTGGCAGAGGCGGTCTCCACCGGCACGATCAGATCGCTTTCCACCTGCACGACCCGGCAGGCGGCCGTGCGCGCCACCGCCTGCCGCCATGCCTTCTGATGCCTGAGGTAGCCGCAGTCGCAGACGATGAGCCGAGCCGCGCGCCCCAGCTCCAGGGCGACCTCCGGGGGCGAGCCGCGTCTCACAACCATCCGCACGCCGCGCTTCCTCAGGGCCTGCTCGGTCTCTTTCAAACCTTCCAGCATGAAGGTGTAGTGCCTCAGGTTGGCCTCAGGGTAATCGTCCGTCAGGCCGAAGGCCACCACCACCCCGCAGCCCAGCCGATTCGCCTCTTGAATGCCATATTCCAGTGCGTGGTTCATCTCCGCGCGCTGGGACTGCTGCATCCAGTAGAGGACATAGCGACCTTGAACGACCTCACGGTCGTTCAAATGCCGCACTCGCGATTCGTGTATCCTGGAAAAGGCCATGGAGATCTCCTCGAGCGATCAGAAGATGGTTCACCGCAGGGGCACAAAGGACGCGAAGAGGGAGAGTTATTCCAAGGCCACCCGCAGGGCGATCTTTTTTTGAACCGCCGGCTCTCACGGCGGTTCATAAAGAGGGCTTTCTCTGCGTCCTCTGCGCCTCTGCGGTGAACAGTGTTTCCTTCGCGACAGCAGGCGTCTCTGGTTGTCTTCACGGCTTCTTCTCAGGCAGCACCAGTCGCCGAAACGCCAACCAGTCCTGCATTTCCATGACGGCCTTGTTCAGCTCGTAGCGGCCGTCGGCGAAGACCCCGTAGTCCCCGCCGCCGCCCATGGCCGAGGAAAACCGGATCGTGTTGGCGTAGATCAGCCAGGTGTCCGCCCAGCGGCGCTCGATGGCCTCGTCGAAGGGGCTGGCGTTTTGCTTGAGCCCGGAGGCGAGACCGGCCGCCCAGATGTCGGTCATGATCTGGGTCGCGGTGAGCGTCTTGGAGTTGGTCTCGCGGATGGTGTTCTCGAAGCGCGCCCACTGCCCGTTCACCCACGCGCTGCCGTGGCAGTTGAGGCAGACGGCCTGCAGGCTCTGGCGGCGCTTGTCCATCTCCGGCTTGCCGATCAGGTAGGTCGACGCGAAGCCCCCCTCCAGATCCGTCGGCAGGGGCTGCCCGTTCCTGTTGCGGATGATGGTGGTGTCCGGTTCGATCGGGTGGGGGTGGGCGTAAACGAGCCCGAACATACGCCAGGGCAGCCGGTCGTTCATCCGGTGGGTGCGCTCGGCCACCACCTCGCCCTCGGTGTTCACCACCAGGCTGACGTGGCAGGCGGCACAGGTCGGAGCCGTGAAATCTTTCCCGATCACCCAGGGCACGGTCTTGAATTCCCAGTCCTTGTTGTGGGTCGAAAAAATATTGCCGTGCTTACTAGCCTCGTAGACCTTGCTGACCGGAACGTCCGGCCCGACATGGCACTCCTTGCAGGTGTAGGGTTTGCGCGCCATTTCGATGGAAAACTGATGGCGCGTGTGGCAGGCCGCGCAGGAGCCGAGCGTGCCGTCCAGGTTCACCCGCCCCACTCCCTGGTTGGGCCAGCCGTCGATCTTCGGGAACTTGAGCTCGCCGGCAAGACGGGTGTTGCGCGTCTCGGTGCCGCTCACCTTGAGCCGGGTGCCGTGGCAGTAGTAGCAAGCCTCGGCCTTGGTGGCTGCGCTGGCAGGCTGGATTGCGACCTTGCCGTCCCTGCGCTGGATGCCGCCCAGGATCGTGTGCTCGAGATCCTGGTAGAGCTTGTTGCCGGCCAGGTTCTTGTAGGCATGCGACATGATGTTGCGGGTGTATTGCTGCGCCTCCTGGGCGTGGCAGGTGCGGCAGTCCCCGGGGCTGACCACGATGTGGATGTCGTAGCCGTTGTGCTCGAAGGTGTCGGTATGCTCCTTGGGCCGCAACGTGTGGCACTCGGCACAGCCGACCACGGAGCCCTGCAACTCCTCGGCCACATCCGTGCTCGAGACTTTCAGCCCGATTCCCTTGACCGCCATGGCCTGCCCGGGCGTCACCTGGGAATGGCGGCTCTTCTGCCAGTCCTGGACGATGCCCGGGTGAATGGTGCTGTGGCACTCGATACACGCCTGGGTGGCGTCACTCGCCTTGACCTCGGCCGCCGGTGCGCACTGGGGGAAAACGAGGATGCTGAATGCCGCGAACCAGAAGAGAGTTCTTTTCATAACCGACTCCTTTCAACTTCATTGGAAGTCCAACTTCGGCGTTGCGCTTCATCGCTTTGTCACTGCGGCTTGTAATCCGCACGCCTCGAGACGCGCGACGCGCGCGTCTTGAATTTGGGCTTTTCACAAAGTCGTCTATAGATCGACCTTGTCCGGTCCGGAGACGACGGCGGCCCCGGCCGCCCGGGCGATCCCCGCGAGCATCCCCCGAAACACATGCACGTGGGCGGGGTAAAAAACGTGCCAGTAGATGAGCCCGGCCAGCCCGCGGGGAATAAACGTTGAGACCAGCCGGATCTCCGAATGGTTTTCACTCTGCGGGGTCAGCGTCAGGTCGAGCAGCGCAGCACCCGGGGCCTTCATTTCCGAAAGCAGCAGCAGGCGCCGGGGGGCGACGACCTTCAAGACCCGCCAGAAATCGAACTGCTCCCCCTCGGCCGGCCCGGAGCCCGGCGGCCGTCGCGGCCCGAGCCCCCTGCCTCCCGCCAGCCGGTCGAGAACGCCGCGCAGCCGCCACAGCCGGTCGGCGAAATAATAACCGCCCTTGCCGCCGATCCGACGTGCGGTCCGCCAGAGCACCTCGGGTGAGGCCGCGGCGGTCAGCCGCCAGCCGCTCCGAAACGTAGTCCCTCCCGCATAGCCGGCATCCCCGGGGTGGGGCCATTCCGGCGGCGGCAGCTTGCCGCCGTCGACCGGCTCACCTTCGGTCAACTCCTGGCGCAGCCGCTGCAGCGCGATGCGGATGGCCTCGCGGCAGGTCAAAAGGTGCTGGGGGATGATCTCACGGATGCGGGTGTCGCGGCAGACCGCATCGCTGGTCAGCCCCTCGGTCAGCGGCAGGGCAATGGCGGTGGGCACCGGGCTGATCAGGTTGATCCACAGCGCGCTCAGGGTCGGGGTCAGCACCGGCACGGGGATAATGATGCGTTTGCGCAGGCCGGCCTCATGCGCGTAGATCTGCAGGAGCTGCTCGTAGGTCAGGATGTCCGGCCCGCCGATGTCGTAGGTGCCGCCGGTGGTTTCCGGGTGCGCGAGGCAGCCGACGAGGTAGCCGATGACGTTGCGGATGGCGATCGGCTGGTTGAGGGACCGCACCCAGCGCGGGGTGGTCATGGCCGGCAGGTGCTCGACCAGGTAGCGCAGGATCTCGAAGGAGGCGCTGCCGGAGCCCACGATCATCGGCGCGCGCAGGTCGGTGGTGGGCACGGGGCCGGACTGCAGGATCTCGGCTACCTCGATCCGGGAGCGCAGGTGCTTGCTGAGTGCGCCGTGCTTGGCCTCGGCGAGGCCCCCGAGATAAATCATGCGCTGCACCCGGGCCGCCGCGGCGGCCGACACCATGTTGCGGGCAGCGGCACGGTCGGCCTCCGCGAACCGGCCCGCCTGGGCGATCATCGAGTGCACCAGATAATAGGCGACGTCGCAGCCGGCGGCGGCAGTTTCAAGGGAGGAGGCATCGAGTACGTCCCCCTTTACCAGTTCAACGCCGGGGTGGCTGGCCCACGGGCGGCAGGCCAGTTTTTCGACGGACCGGCCCATGGCCCGCACGCGACAGCCTGCCTGCAGCAGGGCCGGAACCAGGCGCCCGCCGACATATCCGGTGGCACCGGTGACGAGAATGGGTGCAGACGGATTCATCTCCTCATTTGCCCTACCCTCTCCTCCACTTCCTGGATGGCGCGCAGAAGGCGCTTCTCGTCCACCGGCAGAGGCAGGTTGTGGGCGGAGCCTCCCTTGGCGCAGGTCCGGCGGAGACCCTCCCTGAAAAGCGGCTCCTCCAGGCCG
Source organism: Desulfobacterales bacterium (assembly GCA_035467535.1). Lineage (GTDB taxonomy): Bacteria > Desulfobacterota > Desulfobacteria > Desulfobacterales > SpSt-501 > SpSt-501. The sequence goes on along the minus strand of DATITS010000273.1, from coordinate 8,861 downwards.
TGAATCCCCAACTCCCCCAGGGTGAGCGGCAGGCCCAGCTTGGAAAAAAAGGAGATCAGCTTCTCCAGTTCCTCTTTATTTTTTTCCAGGCAGGTCTGGACCACGAGGCCGTAGGAGACCACCTCCCCATGGAGGTGATGGTGGATCTGGGGCATGACGGTCATGCCGTAAAGCAAACCGTGGGCCAGAGCGACTCTGAACTTCGCCCCTCCGATGCCTCCGATGATTCCGGCCATCAGGATGTTCGCTTCAACCATCTTTTCGACGGCCGGGGAGTTTTTCCCGGCGTCCACGTCCTGCTTGGCTTCAAGGCCATAATGAAAAATGGTCTCTTTGACCTGGGTCGAAATGGCCAGGGCCGCCTGCAGCGCCGGTGACGGATCGGGCGTCTGGTCGTAGGTCGGTTTGCCCTCGTACCATTTGGCCAGGGTATCGCCCATGCCGGCAGCGAGCAGCCGGGAGGGAGCGGCGGCAACGATCGCCGAGTCGACCAGAACCAGTTCGGCGGCTTTGCCGTGGACGGTGTCCGTGCGATTGCCGTTTTCATAAAGGACCGTCACCGTGGAGGCGGCCGAGCAGGTGGCCGCACTGGTGGGCAGCGTCACCAGCGGAAGATCCAGCCGACCGGCGACCGCCCGGGCCGTGTCGATGGCCTTGCCCCCGCCCGTTCCCACGATGACGTCCACGTTATCGGAGCGGCCGATGTCCGCCACCCGCGCGACCTCGGCCAGGCTGCATTCGACACCGAAGCGCACGAAGCAGGCCGAAAGACCGGTTGACCGCAGGTCGTTCTCCAGAACAGGACGAAGGATGGCAAGGACCAGGTCGTCGCCCAAAATCATGGGGCGGCGGCCGAAGGCCTTCAGCTCCGCGCCTGCGCCGGCCAGAGCGCCGGGACGCTGCACATACCGTTTGGGGCCTAAAAAAATGTCGGTCATCCGCAATTCTCCATTTCAGACATGGTTTCTCAGTTTCAGCGCCACCGGGTGCGGGTTCAGGTACACCTGCTGCTTGAGGTAGGGCTGATCGTATTTGCGCACGTGGTGGTTCAACAGCGTTACCGGCACGATCAGCGGCACGAACTCGCGGCGGTACCGGTCGAAGATCTCGAGCATCTCCTGCTTTTCATCGGCGCTGAGCTGTTCCTTGAAGTAGCCGAGGATGTGCTCGAGAACGTTCATGTTTTTCTTCACCGTGGTTTTGATGCGCAGCGTCTCGATGAGCAGGCCTTCGTATTGGGCGTAGACCTCGCCGATGGGCATCTGCTTGCCCTCGGCCACGAGCTTGCCCATCCGCTTGGCGTGGACCGGGCTGTGGGAGAGCACGAGCAGCTTGTGGCGGGTATGGAAGTCCACGAGGCTCTTCATGCTCCGGCCCTGCGTCCGCATCTCGCGCCAGCGTTTCAGGGTGAAGATCTGCTCGATGAAGGTCTCCCGCAGCTTGGCGTCGTTCAAGCGCCCCTCCTCCTCGACCGGGATCAGGGGGAAATGCCGCGTGAAGGCGCGGGCGAACAACCCGACCCCGTTTTTTTCCGCCATGCGCTTGTCGTTGTAGACCTTGACCCGCAGCAGGCCGCTGTTCGGGGAGTCCTTTTTGAAGATGAACCCGCAGAGGTCCTCTTTTTCGAGCTCCCGCACGCGCTTCTCGGCCCAGGCCTTCATGCGCTCGGTGTGGTCGACTCGGCCGCGCGTCGTGACCAGGCGCGGGTTTTCCGGGTCGCCCACCAGGCGGAAGGTCTCCCGCGGGATGGGAAAGCCCGCCTCAACCTCGGGGCAGACCGGCACGAAGTCCAGGTATTCGCCGAGAATGTCCGTGATGTAGCGGTCGTGTTTGTGGCCGCCGTCATACCGGACCTGCTGCCCGAGCAGGCAGGCGCTGACGCCCATTCGGATGCGTTCTTCCATGGTTGGGCTCCTGTCAAGCAAGGCACGTGTCAGGAAAATGGCTCACCGCAGAGACACAAAAGAACTTCTCCAGCGCAGCATAAAGGTGATAAGAGAAAAAAACAACTACAGATTCCAGGGAGGCATTGCATGCTCGACCAGATGAAAGCGCTCGCCGGATCAAGAACAGTCTGCGTGCTGGCCACCATCAGCGGCAGCAAGCCTTACTGCTCGCTCATGGCCTACGCCACGGACGAAGAGTGCCGCGAGGTCTACATGGCCACGCAGCGCGGGACAAAGAAGTTCAGAAACCTGACGGAAAACGCCGCGGTGAGCCTGCTCATCGACACCCGCGATACGCTGCCCCGCAGCCAGGCCCAGGCCCTCACGGTGGAAGGGGTCTGCGCGCCGATCGATGACCCCGCCGGAAAAGATCGGGCCCGCTCAAGGCTCCTGAAAAAAAACCCCCACCTCGAGGACTTCCTGGCGCACCCGGAATGTGTGCTTCTCCGCGTGGAAATCACGTCCTTCCTGCTGATCAACGGCCTGACCGAAGCCCACCACGCCACACCATGACGCGCTGAAGGCGTTACCGGCATTCGCAGCGTTGCTCGGCCCAAAGATCGTTTCCGCTGCGATCCCTGCGTCTCTGCGGTGAGCAGTTTCTATTGCGGTCAGGATTGGCCGCCGCCGATCAGCGCCAGTTCCTTGTCCAGTTTGAAGTAAACCAGGAATTTGGGCTCCTCGCCGTCGTCGGTGTATTTGCGGCGCTTGATCTTCTTGATCAGCTCCGGGTTCTGCTCCTCGCGCACCTTGGTCATGAAGAGCCGCTTGCCGTTGTACCCGGGGCCATTTTCGATGAACATGAAGGTGGCATGGGGGTTGGACTGAATGTTGTGGTGGGTCAGCCGGTCCCGCATGATGAACGCCAGGGTCCCGTCCTCCATGAAGTGTGGACGCGAGTAGACCGCCGCGTCCACGTGCCCTTTGCTGTCAGCGGTCGCCAGAATCCCCACACCTTTCGCGCTTTCAAAATACGCTTTGAGCTCCATTCTCTCCTCCTTGTATAAAATGATTGCGGCCGGGCCGCTGAAAGCCGGCCCTTTGAATGGGTCCGACGGAAACCCAGCTCGTCCAAATTTTAATTCTTCTGTAATTTAGGCAGTTTCAACCAAGCCGTCAATGGGCAGGAGTGTCCGGTGTTCGGACGAAGTAGAAGGCACGAAACGTCAATTTCTGGCAGGGTACGGAGGAAAGTCCTGCAACGCCGCCAACGGGTGTCGGGCGAACCGATAAACAACCGCTTCGATGCTATTCGGGCGGTGGCGCGTTGGACAAGACCCACCTGTAAGCACTGCGATACCCACCGACCGCGACGAGCGCACTAACCGGGTGATGCCGACGATCTCGTCATCCGCCGCTGCGACACCGGCCTAGTTGACGATGACGCCGTTGGCAACGCCGTCGGCATCTCCCGGCCCGCCGTCTTTCAGGGTAAGGGTGACGGACTTGCGATCGCCGGCGAATTTGGCATAGGCTGAAAAGTCGTACCACCTGTCGGCAATCGCGTCATATAGGTACCATTTGCTGGAATAGGACGCAGCTTTAGAGAAATAGAGTTTGACGACCGCCGTGTCGCCGGGCTTGGCTACGGCGATTTTAAAGTTGATCAGCGCAAACGGCATGCTTGTGGGCTTGCCGTAGGCAGACGCGTCCGGCTGACGGACATCTTCCGATTCGACGGACTCCACGCCGATGCACGTGGCACACCCCTTGATACTGACGCCGATCTGGACGTTGGAACCCTCCATCCTGACCGACTTGATATATCGGGGCTGCCGATTATCTCTCACCCCGTCGCGATCCAGGTCCACCGTCGACGCCACTTCCTGGACATCGGGGATGCCGTTGGCGTTCAGGTCGGCGCGGGTCGTTTCGGTGGTGAAGTACCCGTTGGCAGACCACTCGGAAATTTTACCCGTGGGGTCGGTGAACTGCGCCCTCCAGTAGTAATCGGTACCCTCCTCGAGCACCAGTTTGGGAACCGTAAGGCTGGTCAGCGCCGTGGTGCTCTGAACATCAAGCACGCACACATCGACGGCTTCATCGCTGAACACCTGCCAGCGGGTCTTGGCGTGGGTGCTGCCGGAGACCGCGGTGCGGAAGGCGCCTGTCTTAAGGATAGCCATGACGCTCACCACATCGTTTACCGGCGAGACCAGCAGCGGCGCATCCGGTGCCTGTTTTGCGGCTGCGGCTGCGGCTGCCGCGGCAGCTTCAGCCTTGTCGCCGATGCCGTTTTTATTGCTGTCCAGCCACTCGGTCGGGTCGTTGGGGAAGGCGTCCTGGCTGTTGGGCCACCCATCACCGTCCAGGTCCGCGGATTGAACCGTCACGGCAATGGTATCGGTGGCAGACAAGCCTCCCGCATCGGTCACCCGCAGTTCAAATACCAGGGATAGGGTTGCAGTCCTCGTGGCAACATTGGGCGCCGTGAAACGCGCCTGTTGGGTGGCAGCACCGGTGAGAATGACCGCGTTGCCGGCTCTCTGCGTCCACTGCCAGCTTAAAATCCCATTGTCCGGGTCCGAACCGGTGCCGTTCAGACTCACCACCGCGCCGGCATCGACAGTCTGATCTGAACCGGCGTTCGCCGTCGGCGGCTGGTTCTGGGAGATCGTGACCATATTGCCGGCCGACCAGGCCGATTCCACAAAATGGCTGTCCCGCGCCTGGGCTTTCACGGCGTACTGGCCGGCCGTAGCCCAGCTGTGAGACTGGCTTGCCGCACCCCAGCCCGATATGACCCCGTCGCCCCAATCGTAGCGGTATCCCAGACTATCGTTATTGGGGTCGGTGGCGGACGTGCTGAACGTGATAGATGCGTTCACCAGAGCGCTGGACGCCCCGGCCGGGGTGGCCGGAGTCGCAGGAGCGCCGTTCGCTGCCGCCACGGAATAGCTCACTTGATTGGAATATCCGCTCTCGTTGCCGGAGGCATCGTAGGCGGTGACGGCAAAGTAATACGTCTGCCCGGCTGCCAGGGTCCCGATACTGGAGGTGGTGACCTTGTGGACATCCACGCTGCTCGTGTAGCTGCCGCTCGCAGTTCCGTAGTGGACTCTGTAGCCCGCCAGGTCGGGCTCCGTGTTGGCGTCCCAGGCGAGCGTCACCTGTTCCGCCCGCGCCCAGACGGAGATCAGCAGTGCTACCAACAACACCGAGAAAAACACGAAATTTCTGGATAACTTCCTGGATCCGGATCCGTCTGTTTTCATCATCGCACCTTCCAGAACCGTTTGGCCGCAAACCGACCAGCACGCTTCCGAAGGTGCTGCGTTTGCCCGGCAACCCCGCTACCCTATCCCGCTTGCGCGCGACGTAGGCCGGTGGCTTTGCGTCCCACCCTTTCGAGTGGTTTGCCTTTATCAAGCAATCAACATTGAAGATTCCCTGCAGCAAGCTGCAGGGAATCTTCGACCGTAAGGAATCCGCTCTTTTTTATGGTCCGCTCGCTTACCCCGCCGCAAGCGGCGGAGAATGCGCTCGCTTTCGCGGTTCAAAAACAGTGACCGCCGAAATTAAAAGCAATAAAAATGCCAGCCGGTTCCAAAAAAAATATTCGCTACAACGGATTGATTTAAAACAAAATATTTTTTAGACTGGTGAGAAATATATGCGGAATTTCGGCGGTGTCTGCACAAAAAGAAAATCAAAAGGTAATTGCGGTTACATAGCTGTAGTGCGATTTTGCCGAGTTCTGGTCGCACTCATCATGTCGGTAAGCATAGAAGTGGTTTCACAACCTCGGATCACACTTGAGGGCAAGGCGCAGACCGATTCGAAAGCGCATCAACCACGCCAGTATGTGAGCATTTCGAGAGGTCTCCAACGCCGCTATCGGGCGTCAGACGGGGTTATGAAACCACTTCTAACCCTGCCCGGTTCTGTTGCGGGCCTTTTCGAAGTTGCCGGTTCCCTCCGCGAAGGATAGGAAGGCACCGCGCACGCGGGGGGATACTTCATCGAACTGGATGCCGAGGCAGAGGGCTCTGCTGCCGTTTGCCATCAATTCACGTGTCCGTACGATCTGACCCGGAATGCTCATCGACAGCGCCTCGCTCGAAATCGTAACCCGAACCCGCTGGCGGTCAAGATCGTCGACCAGAGAGGCACGCTTTGCCGGAGCACCGGCACCGTCGGTCTCGGGGATAAACGAGACCCCGGAGGCGGACAGGTCGCCAGCGGACCCGTTGAGAACGACGACGGGTCCGGGGGCGCCGGCCGGATGAATCTCGACCGTCATGTTGACCTGCATGGCATAACGCTCCCCGCGACGAGCCTTGCTGGATGGCGAATCGGTTTTGATCTCCGAACATATCCGGAGTAGTTTCAGGATCCCGAGTTCCACCTTCGGGAATTTTCGGCAGACCTGGATCAGCCGTGGTCGGGGAATCGCAAGCACTTCAGCGCCGGTGGTCGTTTCGATGACGCTTTGCGAGATGCAGGCCTCGGTGAACGGGAAGACATCCCCAAAGACATGATTTTGTCTGAGCAGCCGGCTGGGTCTCTGCTGAATCCGATGATTGTCGAACCGAGGAAAACTTCAGAAGCCATGCTGTAGTGCTGAGCTGCGGACGCTCCTTTCCTTTTGGCAGCCAGGAAATCCGCGAACAGTTTCAGCAACTCGGGATCCTTCGGAAACTCGTTTATAACGCCTCCGAGCGCCGCGACCGAGCCGCTCACAGTGGGGTCCTCTAAGGATGTGCTCAAGCATCGCCTTGGACATTGTGCAATCTCTGGCCGATGGTCAGCCTGCCGACTGGGCAGCGCAATCAGGGAACTGCCGGGTTGATCCCTGTAATATATTGACCGGCTTTACCTTGTATCGACATGTCAGGCAATTAACATTAGCTCATCTACCCCTAAGACCGCGAAGCATAAAAAAGACCGGATTCCTTACGGTCGAAGATTCCCTGCAGCTTGCTGCAGGGACCTTCAATTAATCATCTCCCGTCCGAATGATTTTTTCTTGACAAACTCCAGGGAACCTCCTAAAAATACCTTGCAGCTACATTATAGTTAATTTATAGCTGCCGATGATCCACTCCCGACCTCCGGGCCGGCGCGAATCGTCAGTAAAATCATAACCAAATCCGATTCAGCAGCAGCAGCAAAACCATGACCAACAGTTTCGGTATGGACCAGAGCGGTTGGACCAAGATAATAGACGTTCACCCGATACACGTGCGGAGCGGAACCGGCCAGTCCCCTGATTATCCAGTTGTTCAAACCCCCGACGGGTGAAGGCCGTCTTGATTAAGCGCCTGCTATCCGAGATCAATCGAAAAAGCATGCCACAGACTCAGGTAATCTAAAAGGGGAAAGAAATGAGGTACGCAGAGACAGGGTTCAATTTAGAAGTTGATCTAACCCGGGGAAACATTGAGAAGGTCGCAACCGACCCCAGAGACACCGAGCTTTATCTGGGGGGTCTGGGCACCAACGCCAAGATATTGTGGGATAGGGTTTCCCCTGAAGTTGAGCCTTTTTCGCCCGACAACCTGCTCATATTCGGCGCCGGTCTCTTATGCGGAACGCCCGCCACGGGTTGTAACCGCACCATTGTCTCGACCATTTCCCCCCAGACGCAGTTGATGGCCTTTTCGATGATGGGCGGATTTTGGGCACCCGAACTGAAGTATGCCGGATATGACAAAGTGATCCTGCGCGGCAAGTCCCCGGATCTGGTTTATTTGTGGATCCACAACGACAAGGTGGAACTGCGCGATGCCTCGCATTTGCGGGGCAAAGGCGCCGGTGAGACGGCAGAACTGATTCGGCAGGAGTTAAAGGAGCCGAAAGCCCAGGTGGCGGCGATCGGCCTGGCCGGTGAAAACAGGGTCTATTTTGCCTCCATCGAGCAGGGCAGGTCCAGTGCCAGTCGCGGCGGGATCGGCGCCGTCATGGGGGACAAAGGTCTGAAGGCGATCGTTGTCCGTGGAACAAAGGACATTGCCATTGCCCGACCGGCGGAGTTCCTGGAGCTCTGCAACGAAGTGATGAAGTATATTAAATTTCGAAATGAAAACCCGATTAAGGGGGTAATGGCCATACTCACCGGGCTCGGGTCTCCGCAGGAGATGGCCGTGCATGACGAGAAGTGGCACACCGAGAATTTCATGTGGGGCAATTCGCGCCACCGCCGGAAGGATTTCTGGAGCAAGGAAGTCGCACAGAAGTGGACGGAGACGCTGGACCGGATGCGGACGCGGCTGATCAGCTGCTACAACTGCCCGATGAAATGCGGGGCAACGATTTCCCCCCCGGGACTTCCGACCTACATGATGAAATGCTTCTCGAAGCTGACCTACACGATGGCGGCCATGTCCGACCTTGATTTTGGTTTAAGGATCGCGCAACGGGCCACGGAGTACGGCGTGGACGGCTACTCGACGCCGCAGGTGATGGCCTTCGGGCTTGAGCTTTACGAAAACGGCATCCTGACCGACGAGGACATGGCCGGGCTGCCGCCCGACAACGAGGGCCGATTCAACTGGCTGCTCGACCGGATCGTCCGCCGCGAAGGGGTCGGGGATGTCTTGGCCAACGGCACCTACTGGGCGGCCCAGCAGATCGGCAAGGGCGCGGAGGCCTATGCGCACAACAACATCAAAAAACACGAGCAGCTGCCGCTCAAGCTCTCCATGCTGAACCCGATCTATTTCCTCATGTATTCGACCGGCGAGAAGATCAACATCACCCAGATCGAAGGGCAGTTCCCGCAGGCGCCGTTCATGACGCGCGAGGAGCGCGAGGAGTTCGTCAAGGACTGGTTCCAGGTACCGGACGAGAAGTTCAAGCAATATCTGCTGGACTGGGAACCGCGCGGAGAAAACTCGATGCCCTTCTACCCGACCGTCAAGATGTGCTGCGACATTGTCGACTGGCAGGAGCGAATGCACTACATCGACGACG
>DATITS010000272.1:0-3055 GCA_035467535.1 Desulfobacterales bacterium | reverse complement strand
AGGGAAGGTTGATAAATGAGGATTGCACCGGGAGCAATACAACCGGTTCAATTACGTTTATCCCTAGGATGGGTGTTGAAACACTTTATGAGGGCTACATGTCTGTGGTCAACTATATCTATTCTCCGAAGGGTTACTATGAACGGATTCTAAATTTTGTTAAATTTTATAGGCCTGCCAAAAAACGTCCTTTCAGAACAGCCGACCTATCTGCATTTCTCAGATCCGTAATTTATCTGGGAATCCTAAATAAGGGCCAGGCACAGTTATTCTACTGGAAAGCGGTTCTGCAGGCGATCTTTTTCAAGCACGAGTACTTGAGTGAAATCATCGAGCACGCTGTTTTTGCCCACCATTTTCAGAAACAGGCGGAACTCATAAACGGGAGGAGCGACATCGGCTGGATAAGAGGAAAAGATCTCACTTTTGAGAACTAAGTGCAATACTGTTCACTTAAATATGCGGAAGCACTATTCTACACAGACGGACTTCAATCTTGGATGCCGTTGTCGCAGAGGAAATTTGCTCATTTCGAGCTTGAAGCCTCGCGGAATACGCCGATTGTCGGAGAACCAAGTGTAGTAAAGTCACGTCTGGTATGGGAAGCCACCCGCTCGCACCGCGTCCACGGTTGGCAGGTCCTGCAGGCCGGCTCGGCCTCGTACGGCAAGGCGGCCTCATATCTGCCGGTGATCGATCTTCTCAATAGCGTCTTACCCCGCCGCGGCGGGGATTTATCAGAAAGTAACTTGGCTGATGTTTGCGAATCGGGTATTGATGAATCGGCAGCCGGATTGCGAAGGCCGTACGGTCATTGGTGCCTTATGCCCGATCAATAGCGTGGTCCGGGAGTTGGCGTTTTTATCATTGGTGAAGACCCGCCCCGCGGCGGGGCTATCCCGTTTGGAAGAGAGCCCTATACGACAACTCTCCGTCCGGTTCTGCCGATTCTCTTTGCGGAGGCCGGAACGATGCGCACACGTAAGCCCGCCAGAGCCAAGAAGATGAAGCTGCCCAAAGACCTGCAACACATCAACCCCCATGCAGCCGGCATTGACGTTGGCAGCCGGAGCCATTTCGTCGCAGTGCCCGAGGGCAGCTGCGAGCAGCCGGTGAGGGAGTTTACCAGCTTCACCGACGATCTGCACCGCATGGCCGATTGGCTGCTTGCGTGTGAGGTGACCACTGTGGCCATGGAGTCCACCGGCATTTACTGGATCCCGGTCTTTGAGATTCTGGAGAGCCGGGGGCTGGAGGTGCGGCTGGTCAACGCGCGTCATGTGAAGAACGTGCCCGGCCGAAAGAGCGACGTGCTCGACTGCCAGTGGCTGCAGCGGCTGCACAGCTATGGGTTGCTGGAGGGGGCCTTCCGGCCCACCGAGCAGGTGTGCACGCTGCGTGCCTATGTGCGCCAGCGAATGAATCTGGTGCGCTATGCGGCCGCCCATATTCAACATATGCAAAAGGCGCTTTCGCAGATGAACCTGCAATTGGCTAACGTGGTCGCCGACATCACCGGGGTGACGGGGATGCGGATCATTAAGGCCGTTTTGGCGGGCGAGCGCAATCCGCTGGTGTTGGCCCGCCTGCGAGATCGGCGTTGCAAGAGCAGCGAGTCGACCATCGCGCGTTCTCTGCACGGCAATTTTCGACCGGAGCACCTGTTCAGCCTCAAACAAGCCGTGGATCTGTATGAGTTCTATCAGGGTCAAATTGTCGAATGCGATCGGCAGATTTTGGATCAACTGGCCAGCTTTGATGGGGCCGATGCGTCCGGCAACGGTCCGCCCGAAAGCGTGGACGAGGCTTTGCAGCGGATGGCCGGCGTAGACCTGACCCAGATCGACGGTATTGACACCACCAGTGCGCTGAAGATCATTGCCGAGATCGGAACGGATATGAACCGTTGGAGGTCGGCCAAGCATTTTGCCTCGTGGTTGGGGTTGTGTCCCGGTACGAAAATCAGCGGCGGCAAGGTGCTCAACGCCAAGAGCAAACCGGTGGCCAACCGTGCGGCCGCAACCCTGCGCATGGCGGCCTTTGCGCTGTTCAACTCGAAAAGCGCCTTGGGCGCCTACCTGCGCAGGCAGCGTGCCCGGCTGGGGGCCCCCAAAGCCATAACAGCGACCGCTCATAAACTGGCTCGACTGGTCTACAGTATGTTGAAGCACGGCACCGCCTACGTCGATGAGGGCCAGAAGCGCTATGAAGAACGCTACCGGACCCGGGTCGTTCAAAACTTGAAACGAAAAGCTAAAGAGCTGGGCTTCGCGCTGGTTGAAGCCGTCGAAAAACAACCCAAACTAGAAACTACTTGAATCCAAGCACTTATTGGTAAGTTACTTGGAAGACTGAATCCCCCGGGAGACTGGCATGAAGGTACTCGTGATCGGCGGCGGCGGAAGAGAGCACGCTCTGGTGTGGAAGATCGCCCAGAGCCCGAAGGTGAAAAAGGTGTTCTGCGCTCCCGGCAACGCGGGGATCGCCGATGCGGCCGCGTGTGTGCCCATCGCCGTTTCCGACATCCCGCGGTTGCTGGACTTCGCCCGCCGGGAGAAGATAGACCTGACGGTGGTCGGGCCGGAGGGGCCGGTGTCCGAAGGCATCGTGGATGTCTTCGAAAAGGCGGGCTTGCGGATTTTCGGGGCGACCCGCCGGGCGGCCGAGATCGAGGCGAGCAAGTCCTTTGCCAAGGACCTCATGGTGAAATACGGCATTCCCACTGCCCGGGGGCAAAGCTTCAAGAGCATCGCGGCGGCGCGGCGCTACCTGCGCCAGATCAACGCGCCCGTGGTGGTCAAGGCGGACGGGCTCGCAGCCGGCAAGGGCGTCATCGTCTGCGCTACCCGCAAGGAGGCGGAAGAGGCCCTCGAGCGGGTCATGCTGAAGCGCGAGTTCGGCGACGCCGGCTCTCTGGCGGTGATCGAGGAGTGCCTGACAGGTGAGGAGGCCTCATTCCTCGCCTTCACCGACGGCAAGACGGTGCTGCCGATGCCCACCTCCCAGGATCACAAGGCGATTTTCGACGACGACCGCGGCCCCAACACCGGCGGCA
>DATITS010000271.1:0-5181 GCA_035467535.1 Desulfobacterales bacterium | reverse complement strand
CGCCGTCCGGCAGCACCCGATGCCGTCCGGGACCGGCTTCTTCGAGAGATCGAAGACTCCGCGGACAGGGCCAGTCCATCCGAGTCAGAACCGGAGCCAAAGGGCGGCCCTGCGCCCGCTCCCACGGTACCGGTTGCGCCGAAGGAGGAGTTCATCGAGGTCTACGCGGCTGCGCCGAGTCCCCAGACCGTCGAGTCCCCGCCGCCGGCTGCGCCAAGGCCGCTGAAGGTCGTGCCGGAGCCAAAACCGGCCGCCGCGACGCCCGCAGCACTGCAGCCAAAGGCTGCGTCCAAGATATCCCACGGCCAGGGGCAGGCGCCGGTGTGGGATGAAGCCGCCATCGACCGCAACCTGGTGGCGCTGACGGACCCGCACTCCACCGAGGCGGAGCAGTTCAAGATCCTGCGGACCAATATTCTTTTTCCGTTGGCGGGCAGCCCGCCGCGTTCGATCCTGGTGACCAGCAGCGGCCCGGGCGAGGGCAAGACCTTCACGGCGGCAAACCTTGCCATCAGCATCGCGCTCAACATCAACCGCCACGTGCTGCTCATCGATGCGGACATGCGGCGGCCGCAGCTTCACAAGCGGTTCGGTTTCGGGTCGGCGCCGGGGTTGAGCGACTATCTGGCCGAGGGCCGGCCCCTGCCGTCGCTGCTGCTCAAGACCAAGGTCGACAAGCTGACCCTGCTGGCGGCCGGCCCCCCGCCGGACAACCCCGCCGAGTTGATCGGCGCCGAGCGCATGTCAAGCCTGCTGGCGGAGGTCACCAACCGCTACCCCGACCGCATCGTCGTGATCGACGCCCCGCCGCCGGCGCTCGCCGCGGAGACGGGTGTCCTGGCGCGGCAGGTGGACGGCATTCTCGTCGTGGTGCGCTACGAGAACACCCGCCGCGACGATCTCGCCAACCTGGTCGCCCTGGTGGGGGAAAAGAAAATCCTCGGCAGCATCGTCAACTGCATCGAAACGGCGGCCTCGCGCTACTACGGCTACAAGTACGGCAGCTACGGCCGGCGCAAAGACCGGTAGCCGCCGCGCCCCGGGCGGCACCCGGAGCCTGCTGTTTCGAACCGGCCCCAAACGTGTCGGCGCAAACAAATCGTCAACGCTTTTAAAGTGATAGGTTGCAGATCGTCTTGTAATCGACCGGGCGGAGCTATATAGAGAAGTGACTAAAGTTGAAAAATGGTTCAGGGTGAAGCGAGTGCCTAAAGTGCGCTAAAATGCCTAAAGTGCCTAAAATTGAAAAGAGGATCCCCCCGACCCCCTTTGGAAAAGGGGGTCGGGGGGATTTCGTTCCACATAAGATGGCGCAGCGCGCCGTGACCCGCTTCTTGCGAAATCATCAATCTGGGGAGATGCTGCCATGAAATCAAAACAACTGATTACAGCTGCCATGGTGTTGGTGTTCAGCATCGGTATTTTCCAATCGGTCTTGTCCCAGGACAAACCGGTGCAGACCTGGTCGGCCAAGTCTCAATCCTCCGATTACCGCATCGGTGCGGGCGACGTGATCGAGGTGGCCACTTGGAAGGAGCCGGACCTGAGCCGCAAGGAGGTCCTGGTGCGCGTGGACGGGAAGATCTCCTTTCCCCTCATCGGCGACATCCCGGCGGCCGGCATGACGCCGGCGGAACTGACCGAGACCATCCAGAAGGGGTTGACGAATTACGTCACCGCTCCGGTGGTGACCGTGACCGTCACGAACCCGGGCAGTCAGAAAGTTTACGTTCTCGGCGAGGTAATGAAAACCGGCGAATATCCTATTCTCAAGACATTGACCGTCCTGCAGGCGTTTGCCTTGGCCGGCGGTTTCACCCAGTGGGCCGCCAAGGACGAGATCATCCTGATTCGCAAGGACGGCGCCAAGGACAGAATCTACAAGATCAACTACAAGGACATCGTGAAAGGCAGGGATGTCGAGAACAACCTCCCCCTGCAGGCGAACGACACGATCGTGGTACCCTGAAAAGGGAATTGCATAAAATGCGCTAAAATGCCTATAATGCCTAAAATTAAACAACAGTGAATGAGGACGAAAAAGAGAGTCGGAGAATTTTTTCCAGGGAGCTGGAGAAACGCACTCTTCGATTTGCCGTGATGATCATCCGGCTGTCAGCCAAACTGCCTAACACTCCGGAAGGCAGAGTCGTCCGCAACCAGATTGCAAAGTCTGGAACATCTGCCGGGGCAAATTACAGGGAGGCAAACAGGTCTCGTAGCAAAGCAGAATTCAAGAGCAAAATTAGGGTTTGTGAGAGTGAACTGAGTGAGACTCAATACTGGCTTGAAGTCATCAAAGAAACAGATTGGCTTACCGCGCCAGACATCAAAGCGGAGAATGATGAATGCGGCGAGTTGCTTGCGCTCTTCTCGACAATAGCAAGGAACTGTTGAATTTTATTTGGTCTTTTCTTCATTCAACTATAGGCAATTTAGGCATTTTACCGCATTTTAGGCATTTAACAAGGGAGAGCGGACGATGAAAAAATCACACTTGTTCACGTTGCTGGTCTTGGCACTGGTGGTTGCAGCAGAAAATGCCGCTATGGCCGCTCAACTCTTATTTACCCCCCGTGCCACGGTGACGGAGAGGTACAGCGACAACATCTACCTGACCAACAAGGACAAGAAAGACGACTTCATCACCACGCCGACCGTTGGTTTCACGGCGGAACTGCCCGGCCAGACCACCGGCCTTTCGCTCTCATATGATGGTGGTTACAGCTTTTACGCTGATAACAATGAGAACGACAGTTGGCAGCACAACGCCCTGGGAACTTTCTGGCACAACTTCACCCGCGAGACCCGGCTCGATTTCAACAACGCGTTTCTCTACACGCAAGACCCCTTGGGCAACCGGGATGTGGTCAACCAGCAGGGAACCGTGGTGGCCCCCGGCGATTTTACCAGACGATCGGAGTTGAACACTTACTACCGGAACTATTCCACCGCCCGGCTGACCCACCAGTTCGGCCCTGAAAATTCGACCTATGCCCAATTCATCTATGGGTTTCTCAAGAACGACAGCGACGAGTACCAGGACAGCCAGGAGATTTCCCCTTCCGTCGGCATGACCTACTGGTTCTCTACATGGACGGGAATCGAACTCGAAGGCGCTTACCTGCGGGGCCTTTACGAAGGGGGGCAGGCTGCCGCGAACACCCAGGACGGCACGGATCAAGATGATTTTAACGAGGTCTCCGGAAGGGTGCGGCTCAACCACCGGCTTTCACAAAATTACGGTTTCTTCGAGCAATACCGGCAGATATACCGGAACTACGACGGCAACCAGGCCCAGGTCGACACGGACGGCCAGCAGAACCAGGACTATATGGTGTATGCGCCCTCCGTCGGCCTGTTTTACCAGTTCGACCCGACCCTGACGGCCTCCCTCGGCGTCGGGTATTATTATCAGCAGGTCCAAAACGGCAAGGACCAGCAAGGTCCCTTCCCCACCGCCGAGATCAACAAGCTTTGGGACTACCAGCGCTGGAGCGTCCGGACCCGGGGCTCCGCCGGGTTGGGGAGCGAGGATTTCAGCGCCCAGAATGAGGGTTTCACCCGTTATGCGCAGGCGGACATTATCGGCCGGTACAATTTCACGCGCCAGTTCTATGGCGAAGCCAGCTTTTTGTATCGCTACTCGGATTTCATCAACAATGCAGATGACGAAGTCGACCACTACATCAGCCCCCGGATCGGACTCGGCTACGAGGTTTTCCGGTGGATGAATGTCAATCTTTCTTACAACTACAATAAACTTATCGCCACCAACAGCAGCGTGAATGACTACGAGGAGAACAGCGTGCTGCTCACCGTGACGCTGCAGCCGGACCAGCCGTGGCGGCTGTGGGATTGAGAGAAGGAATGACTATAATGCCTATAATGCCTAAAATGCGCTATAATGCCTAAAATTGAAAAAAATGGCGCAAGGTTCAAGACATACGGCTCAAGGCGTTGATTTATTTTTTTCACGCTCTATTGTCTTAATTTTAGGCACTTTAGGCATTTTAGCGCATTATAGGCACTCGCTTTACCCTTTTCCCCTTGCGCCGTGCACCCTGCACCGTGAACCGTTCTTTCAATTTTAGGCATTTTAGGCAATCTAGCTCACTTTAGGCACTTTCCTAAACCCACCCTACCCGGAGCCCCCATGCAGGTCCCTTTTCTCGATTTGAAAACCCAGTACCGCCAGATCGAAGGCGAATTCAAGCCCATCCTGGAAGAGATCATGGCAAACGGCGCCTTCATCGGAGGGCCGCAGGTCTCGGCTTTCGAGGAGGAGTTCGCGGCATTCTGCGGCGGCGGGCACTGCGTCGGCCTGAACTCCGGCACCGACGCCCTGCGCTTTGCCCTGATGGCGGCCGGCGTCGGGCCGGGCAACGAGGTCATCACCGTGCCCCACACGTTTATCGCCACCACCGAGGCCATCTCGCAGGCCGGCGCGGTGCCGGTCTTCGTGGACATCGAGCCGGTGACCTGCACCATGGACGTCGCCCAGATCGCGCGCCGGATCACCTCAAACACTCGGGCCATCGTGCCGGTGCATCTTTATGGCCAACCGGCCGACATGGACCCGATCCTGGAGATCGCCCGCAAGCACCAATTGGCTGTCATCGAGGACGCCTGCCAGGCCCACGGCGCCCTTTACAAGGGCCGGCCGGCCGGCAGCATGGGGATTGCCGGCTGCTTCAGCTTCTACCCGGGCAAGAACCTCGGCGCCTTCGGCGATGCCGGCGCCGTGGTGACCGCTGACGCGAATTTGGCGCAGACCATGCGCATGCTGCGCGAGCACGGCCAGAGCCGCAAGTACTACCACGACATGGAAGGCTACACCGGCCGGCTCGACGCCATCCAGGCGGCCGTGCTGAGGTTAAAACTCAGGCGCCTGGCAGACTGGAACCGCGCCCGCCGCGCGAACGCCGCGCGGTACACGCAGCATCTGGCGGAGGTCCCCGGGGTAACGGTCGTGGCGGAGGCGGCATACGCCGAATCGGTCTATCACCTCTACGTCATCCTGGTGGATGACCGCGACGGGCTGCAGAGGTTTCTGGCCGAAAAGGGTGTCGGCACCAACCTGCACTACCCGCTGCCGCTGCACCTTCAGAAAGCCTACGCCCACCGCGGGTTCAAGAAGGGCGACTTTCCCGTCAGCGAACTCACCGCCGCGCGCCTGCT
>DATITS010000270.1:0-2341 GCA_035467535.1 Desulfobacterales bacterium | reverse complement strand
GCCCCTTACCGGGCAGGCCAGGTCCTGCGCTGGATCTACCTGCGCCAGAAGGAGCGCTTCGACGAAATGACCGACCTGTCCAAGGAGATCCGCGCCGTTCTGCCGCAGCACTTCACGCTGAAACGCCTGGAGCGCCGGGCGGTTGAAACCTCCGCGGACGGCACCCGCAAATATCTGTTCGGGCTCACCGACGGGAACAGCATCGAAAGCGTCCTCATCCCGGAGCGCGACCACTCCACGCTGTGCGTTTCGAGCCAGGTGGGCTGCGCCCAGGACTGCCGCTTCTGCCTCACCGCCAAGGGTCGGTTGATTCGGAACCTCACGCAGGGGGAGATCCTCGCCCAGGTCCGCGACGTGCGCCACGACCTGCCCGAGCCGGGCCGGCTCTCCAACCTCGTTTTCATGGGCATGGGGGAGCCGCTCGCCAATTTTTCAAACCTCATGGGCGCCCTGGAAATCATCACCGACGCCGACGCGGGATTGGGGTTTTCGACCCGGCACGTGACGGTGTCCACCGCAGGTCTGGTGCCGAAGATGATGGAATTCGGCCGCCGCACCAAAGTGAACATCGCCGTCTCCCTGAACGCGGCGGGCAGCGCGACCCGCAGCCGGCTCATGCCCATCAACCGCAAGTATCCGCTGGCGGAACTGCTCGAGGCCTGCCGCAACTACCCCCTGCCGGCCGGCCGCCGCATCACCTTCGAGTACATCCTGATTAAGGGAGTCAACGACACACCCCAGGACGCCCTGAAGCTCGCCCGACTGCTGCGGGGCATCCGCTGCAAGGTCAACCTCATCCCCTTCAACCCCCACGCGGGCAGCGAATTCGAACGCCCGGCGGAGGAGGCCATCCTGGCCTTCCGAGAGGTGCTGCTCCAAAAGCACTACACCGTCATCATCCGCCAGAGCAAAGGCGGTGACATATCCGCCGCCTGCGGGCAACTGCGCGCCCGCAGCAGCGAAAGCTCAAACCCCGACGCTGAAAGCTGAACGTTGATGGCTTCGTAAAAAGTCCACCAAGCCGTCACCCCGGCGAGCGCCGGGGTCCATAACCACTTGATTTGACTGGATTCCGGCTTCCACCGGAATGACGAAAAACGGGGTTTTTCGACTTTTTACAAGTCCATCAACGTTCTTCAATCAGTTCCTTCGAGCTTCCAGCTTTCAGCTTCGAGCTCATTTTTTATATCATCAGCTTCCGCACCTCGTCGGGCGGGATGGCGATGACCGGGATGGTCGTCTCGCCCTCGGGCCGCTTCACGACCACGTCTACCGGCGACAGTTTGGGGGCCTTGCTGTAGCCGACGCAGATGGCGGCGGCGAGCAGGAGGCTGCTCGCAGTCCCGCCGCCCGGCAGCAGGCCGACGGGCCCGGGGTGCTCCTTGACGTCGATCACCACATCCCGCTCGCGGTTGTGATAGGTCAGGATGCTGGCGTTGTCCTGTTCGGTGCGGCCGACGATCAGCTTGGCGCGGGGAGTCAACCGGAAGTGCCGGCCGAACTTCAGCAGATGCACCTCGTCCTCGGTGCCGTCGCCCGGGTGCTCGAACAGGTCTTTCAGCCGCACGCTGAACCCCTTCTCGGTGAGCAGGCACCCGCCGGCCGGGGCCGGGTAGTCGGTAAGCCCGAACGTCTCGGCCAGGCGGATCTGGTCCTTGCGGCCCCGGCCGCTGATGCCCAGGAGTTGTTCCCGGTCCACTTGGCCGTTTTGCTCCGGGATGGTTTCGGCAAGCAGTCTGGCGCTCAGGGGCCTCAGGATGTAGCCCTTCAGGCCGGAGTGCTTTTCCACGTAATGCAGGGAGGGCTTGGTCTGGGACATGGGCCGCTGCCCCAGCACTTCCCCGCTGAAGAGAAAATCAAAGCCCTGCGCCCGCATGACCTCGCCCGCCAGCCGGAACATCAGGGCGTGGCAGTCCATGCACGGGTTCATCTGCTTGCCGTAGCCGGCGCGCGGGTGGCGCAACATGGCGATGTAGTCGGGGAAGATGGATCGGACCGTCAGCGGAATGCCTGTCGTGCGGGAGGCCCTGCGCGCCTTGGCCGAGGAGAAGAACGGGGTTTCAAAGGCCACCCACTCCACCTCGAGCCCCTGCTCCCGGAGCACGAGCCCGGCGAGCGTGCTGTCCAGTCCGCCGGAGCACAGCCCCAGGCCGCGCGCTTTTTTATGCGTTGAACTCATTTGTTCTCTCCTAACAAGGGTGTTGAAAAACAAGCATCAGGCCGTCAGCCAAGGCAAATGTAAGCTTGAGGCAAGAGGCTTGAGGCTCGAGGCTCAAAAAAATCAGGCGCCGTCAGCCAGGCTTTGAGCCTCCAGCTTCCAGCCGATTGCATGTGAGCATTT
>DATITS010000269.1:0-3192 GCA_035467535.1 Desulfobacterales bacterium | reverse complement strand
CCCGATCATGGCCTATTCGGCCAAGTACTGCTCGTCCTACTATGGACCCTTCCGCGCCGCGGCCGACTCCGCCCCCAAGTTCGGGGACCGGCGGACGTATCAGATGGACCCCGCCAACGCCCTGGAGGCCATCCGCGAAGTGTCGATGGACGTGGAGGAAGGGGCGGACATCGTGATGGTGAAACCGGCGCTCGCCTATCTCGACGTCATCTACCGGGTGCGACAGGAATTCGACCTGCCGGTCGCCGCCTACAACGTCAGCGGCGAGTACTCGATGATCAAGGCGGCCGAACAGATGGGCTGGCTCGACGGCCCGCGGGTGATGATGGAAACCCTCACGGCCATCAAACGCGCCGGCGCCGACCTCATCATCACGTACTTCGCGATGGATGCCGCCCGGCTGCTGAAACGCACGTAACTGGAAGAAGGCCGGCGCTAAACGACTGTCTGCATGCATTGAAGTTAATCTTCTGTGGGAGTGGCTTCCAGCCACGATACCATCGCGGCAGGATGCCGCTCCCACAAAAAGATTCGTAACTTGCTGGTAGAGAGGGTTCAGGATTCAGGAAAAAAGCTTTTTACGACTCCATCAACGTTGAGCGACCCATGACCGATCACGCCTCGCACCACCCGCATCCGCACCCTTCCGGGCCGCCCCCGGCCGCGCAAGACTCCCTGCGCCTGGTGGCCTGGGAGACCACGCGCAACTGCAACCTGTCCTGCGTCCACTGCCGGGCCTCGGCCACCCGGGGCCCTTACAGCGGCGAGCTCGACACTCCGGAGGCCTACCGCCTGCTCGATCAGATCGCCGCGGTCGCCAAGCCGATCGTGATCCTGACCGGCGGCGAGCCGCTGCTGCGACCGGACATCTTCGATGTCGCAGCCTACGGCAACCGGCTGGGGCTGCGCATGGTCATGGCGCCCAACGGCACCCTCATCACCGACGAGATCGCGCAAAAACTCGCCGCCGTCGGCATCAAGCGCCTGAGCATCAGCCTGGACGGCGCCAGCGCCGAGACCCACGACGCGTTCCGCCAGGTGCCGGGGGCCTTCGCCGGTGCCCTGCGCGGCGTCGAGCGCATCAAACGCGCCGGCATTGCCTTCCAGGTCAACACCACCGTGACCCAGCTCAACCTGGCCCAGATCCCCGCGATCCAGCAACTGGCGGTCGAGTTGGGCGCCGTGGCCCACCACATCTTTCTGCTGGTCCCCACCGGCCGCGGCAAGTACATCGTCGACCAGGCCATCGACGCCGATGAGTACGAGCGCACGCTGAACTGGTTTTACGAGCAACGCGGCAAGACCCCACTCGAGCTCAAGGCGACCTGCGCGCCGCACTATTACCGCATCCTGCGCCAGCGCTCCGCCAAGGAAGGCAAGTCGGTGTCGTTCCAGACCCACGGTCTGGACGCCGTCACGCGCGGCTGCCTGGGCGGCATCGGCTTCTGCTTCGTCTCCCACACGGGCGACGTCCAGCCCTGCGGTTTCCTGGGCACCATCTGCGGAAATGTGCGCCAGGCCTCGTTTACCGAGATCTGGAAGCATTCGGACATCTTCACGGCCCTGCGCGATTACGGCCGGCTGGAAGGCAAGTGCGGTGGCTGCGAGTTCAAGCGGGTCTGCGGCGGCTGCCGGGCGCGGGCCTTCGAGGCCACCGGGAACTTTCTCGCCGAGGAACCTCTCTGCAGCTATCTGCCGCATTCCCCCTGCTGATCGCAACACTCTTTTTTATTGCACCGGCGCTGCAAACCCGCTAAGATGAAGGCCATCCAGTCGGTTCGGCAGCTCCGGGCTGCCCGCTTGCCGACGTGTCATCCTGGCGTGCGAGGGTACAGCCATGCAAATCCGAGACCTGATGATATCCGCCCCCATCACCATCACCGCCAACGCGCCCATCAGCCGCGCGATTGAGCTGATGAAAGTCAACCACATCCGCCATCTGCCGGTGGTTTCCAAAGGGAAAGTACTGGAAGGGTTTGTGACGCTGGCGGACCTGAAGCAGGGGCTGATCCCCTCCATGCTGGGCGACGTGTCGCTGAAGGACCTCATGATCCAGGACCCGATCACCGTCGGCCCGGAGGACGACATCGAAACCGCCGCCCAGATCATCTACAAGCACAAGATCGGCGGACTGCCGGTGACGAAGAACGGCCGGCTGGTCGGCATCATCACCGAGACCGACCTGCTGCGCGCCTTCATCGACATGATGGGCATCCTCTCCTCGACATCGCGCATGGATGTCGCCGCCGGCAACAAGCCGGAGCTCCTGAAGAAGGCCCTGCAGATCATCAACGACGCCGGCGGAGACGTCATCAACGTGAGCATGACGCTGCAGAAGTCCCGCAAACGGGTCTACCATTTCCGCCTCGCCGCCTGCAATACGGGGCTGATCAAGAAAGCCCTGACCCAGGGCGGGTTCGACGTGCTGGCCGCCATCGATTAGAAGCGGTTTCATAACCCCGTCTGACACCCGATGGCGGCGTTGCAGACCTCTCGAAATGCTCACATACTGCCGTGTATGCTGCGCTTTCGAATCGGCCTGCGCCTTGCCCTCGGGCGTGATCCGAGGTTTTGAAACCACTTCTATGAGCCTGCCGCCGCACCGGCACCCAAACCGTTTCTGTGCGTGAACTGCAGGATGGTTGTGGATGCCGCTTTCCCTCCCTCGCATTTTTCGAAACAGCGCTCGTGATTATTCAGAAGCAGGTTGTGGTGCGCTGCGCCATCCTGCCGGCAATGAAGTGTCGCCCTTGTGGGAGTGGCTTCCAGCCACGATCATCGCGGCAAGATGCCGCTCCCACTAAAAATATTAACGTCATTGGATTGCCATGTTGGATGGGGAAGAGGGAACTACGAAATACGCGAAAGGCGCTAAAAGGGGAGCCAAGTTTCTGTTTAAAGATGAAAGGTAAACCTTCGCGATTTTCGCGCATTTCGTAGTTGAATAGTAAATTCAGCCAACTGAGCAGCAACCAGCGCTCAAGCTCAAAGATCACCGCCCCAGTTCGACGGCCCGATCTGCTTTCTTCCTGGAAGGCCGGGTTCCGGGCTGGCGGTTCAATCGGACCCGGATCGAATTGGCGTGGGCGCCCAGGCCCTCGACTTCCGCCAGTCGCAGTATGTCCGCGGCTTCGCGCCGGAAGGCGTCGGCGGAGTAGTGGATCAGGCTGGTGCGCTTGACGAAGTTGTCGA
>DATITS010000268.1:0-3923 GCA_035467535.1 Desulfobacterales bacterium | reverse complement strand
TTCTGTTCCATGGTGATGCCGAACAGGGTGTCGGCGAACTCCATGGTGCGCTTGTTGTGGGTGATCATGACGATCTGGGATTTCGCGCCGATGTGCTGCAGCAGGTCGTTGAAGCGATAGACGTTGGCGTCGTCCAGCGGGGCGTCGATCTCGTCCAGCAGGCAGAACGAGGCCGGCCGGATCAGAAAGATCGCGAAGATGAAGGCGATGGCGGCCATCGCCTTTTCGCCGCCGGACAGAAGGCTCATGCGCGTCAGTTTCTTGCCCGGCGGGTGGATCATGTACTCCACCCCGGTCTCGAGGGGCTTGTCGGGGTCGGTCAGGACCAGCTCGGCGGTGCCGCCGTTGAACAGGCGCGGGAAGACCTCGGCCAGCCTTTCGTTGATGGCCTGGAAGGTCTGCATGAAGCGCTCCTGGGAGACCGTGTTGATCTTGTGGATGACCTTGTGCAGGTCCTCGATGGCCTTCTCCAGGTCCTCTTTTTGGACCGAGAGGAACTCGTGGCGCTCCTTGAGCTGCTGGTATTCCTTGATGGCGCCGAGGTGGACGTCGCCGATCCGGGCGATCTTGGTGCGGTAGCGGGCAAGTTCGGCCTCCATGGCCTCGAGGTCCGGAGCGGGTTCGGCCGGCACGGCCTCCGCTGCCAGCTGGGCGCGCAGTTCGGCGAACGGCGTCTGGTAGCGCTCCTCGAGTTGGCCGGTGAGGTGCTCGCATCTCATCCGGCGCTGGGTCTGCTCCAGCTCGAGCACGCGGAACTGTTCCAGGGTTTTCTCGTGCCGGTTCTTGATGGCGGAGATGCGCTCGTCGCTTTCCTGCAGCTTGGCATCGATGGACGCGTAGTCCACCTCGTTGCGCTCGATGGTCTGGTCGATGTCCCGGATCTGTGTGTACATGCCCGCCAGGGAATCCTCGCAGGCCTGAACCTGGCCCCGGGAGGCGTTGGCCCTTTCGGTTTTCTGGCCGATTTCCTGCGCGAGCTGATCCAGGCGCCGCACGCTGTCGGCCTGGAACTCCCGCAGCCGTCGCAGGCTGGTGGTGCTGTTTTCGAGCCTGGCGTTGAGGGCGGTCATTTCGAGCTTGTGGTTGACGACTTTCTGGTTGACCTCCTGGAGGCCGGCGGAAAGATCGGTGATCCGGTTGGCGCCCTCGGCCACGACCTTCTGGGCCTCCTCGACCTCGGCGGCGATGCCCGAAAGCGCCCGCTCGGTCTTGCTCATCTCGTCGTCCAGGTCGCTCGATTCGCCCAGCAGCTGCTCCTGCTCGAGCTGGGTGATCTCCAGTTGCTGGCGCAGGCCCCTCAGCTCCTCGGCCGCCTTGTAGATGCCCTTTTCGGCGTCGATCTCGTTTTCCCGGCCCTGGTTCTTCTGCTCGATCAGTTTTTGCAGCTCCACGTCGAGGTGGCGGACCTCGGTTTCGATTCCCCGCTGCTCGAGGCGGGCGACCTCCAGCTTCTGTTCGAGCGCCTTGCCCTGGCGTTCGAGTTCCCGCAGCTCGTGCTTCTTTGCCAGAATGCCGCTGGCGGCGTCCTTGCTGCCGCCGATCAAAAACCCCCGGGGCGAGACCACGTCGCCGTTGCGGGTGACGATGGTCTGGATCTTGCCGTTCTGGTTGAACAGGGCGAGCGCTTCGGCGAGCGTTTCGGTCAACACCACGTTGCCGAGCAGGGCCTGGGCAATGGGTTCAAAGCCCGGCTTCACCGCGACGTGCTGCAGGAGCAGCTTGGACGGATCGGGCCGCTCCGCGCTGCCGGAGGCCGTGTCGTGCAGTGCGGAGACGGGGACGAACCCGCTGCGGCCGGCCCTCTGCTGCTGGAGGTAGTCGATCGCCGCCAGTCCCGCCTGCTGGTCGTCCACGATGACGTACTGGAGGGACTCGCCCAGCGCGGCCTCCACGGCGGTGGCGGCCGAGGCTTCCGGCTCGATCACGTCGGCCACCAGGCCGACGATACCCGCCAGCGCGCGGCCGTCGCTGCCCTCCCGGGCGCGTTTCATCACGGCCTTGACGCCGTCTTTGTACCACTCGAAGTTGTCCTCCATCTTTTTGAGCGTGGCATGCTTCGATCGGGTGGTGCTGCGCTCAAGCTCGACACTCTGGGCCAGTTTCACCTGGGCGGCGAGAGCCCGGGACTTTTCATCCAGCCGTTCGCGGATGTCGATAATGCCGCGGCTCAGCTCCGCGATGGCGTTCTTGATCGCCGTCAACCGAGACTGGGCGCGGGACTCGCGCTCCTGCGCCTCGGAGATCTTCTGGTGCAGAAGGGCCTCCGTTTCATCCGCGCGTTTGAGCCGCCGCTGCAGGTTTTCGCGGTTGTTGGAGGCGTTCTGGTAGAGGTTCCGGTACTGGGCCTCACGGGCCGTGAGGTCCAGCAGGCGGGCCCGGGCGTTTTCCAGCTCCTGGTTCATGCCGGCCATTGCGGCGGTCATCCGCTCCAGGGCGGAGCGCTCCTGCTCGAGGTCGGCGCGGCTGCGTCCGATCTCCTCCCGCAGCCGGGTGTTTTCCGCTTCGCCCTGCTCGATCTCGGCCAGCATGCCCTGGTTTTTCTGCTCCAGCCCCTGGCGGGAATTCTGCAGGTCGGCGGTTTCGCGGTTAAGCCGTTCGATCTCGCCGCGCAGGTGCTCGAGGTCCTTCTCCATGCGGTCGATGGTGCGCTGGATGTTGAACTTCTCGGTCTTCTGGTCGGCGATCGCCTGGTTTTTCTGCCAGCGCTCGAGCTTGATCTCTTCGACAGCCGCATCGAGCTTCTTCAGCTCGGTGGTGTGCTCCAGGTCGGCGTCCTTGAGCCCCTGCAGCATCTGCTCGGTACCGTCGATCTGGCGGGTGAGCTCCTCGAAGTGGTGCAGGCCCAGGCGGACATCGAGCCCCTTCGCACGGGTCTGGTATTTGCTGAAGAGCTCGGCCTTGCGGGCCTGCCGCTTCAGGCTGTTCATCTGGCGCTTGATTTCGACGATGATGTCGGCCACCCGCAGCAGGTTCTGGTGGGTGATGTCGATCTTGCGCAACGCTTCGGTCTTGTGATGCTTGTAGCGGGTGACGCCGGCGGCCTCTTCGACGAAATAACGGCGCTCCTCCGGGCCGGCCTCGGTGATGACGCCGATGTTGCCCTGCTGGATGAACGCGTAGGAGCGCGAGCCGAGACCGCTGCCGAGGAAGATGTTGTGGATGTCCTTGAGGCGGCAGGGCTGCTTGTTGAGAAGGTAGGCGCTTTCACCGGAGCGGTAGAGGCGGCGGGTCATGTTGATCTCGGTGAAATCCTTGAGCTCCTCCGGGCCGCTGCCGTTGTCGTTGGCGAGCGTCAGCGAGACCTCCGCCATGCCGAGCGGCGCGCGCCCGTTGGTGCCGGAGAAAATCACGTCTTCCATGGATTTGCCGCGCAGCTGTTTGACGCTCTGCTCGCCCATCACCCAGCGGATGGCATCGATGACGTTGCTCTTGCCGCAGCCGTTCGGACCGACCACCGCCGTGATGCCCGAGGGAAACTCGATGACGGCTTTCTCGAAAAAGGACTTGAACCCTGAAATTTCCAGCTTTTTAAGCTTCATTGAATTGGATTTCCTCCGTCGTGGTAACTGCCGGAAATGATGCTGAGCCTGCCCCTCCCGATCGGAACCGAACAGCGAGTGAACTCCCCGCCGCTTGCGGCAGAGTTAGCGAGCGAATCCGAAAATGACCGAATCCCTTACGGTCGAAGATTGCCTGTAGCTTGCTGCAGGGTTCTTCAATCCGTGACGACTGCACGTGTTCCGCAGGAACTCCGCCGGGTGCAGAAAGATCAAGGTGACGCTTCATCCGGTCAATGGGATTTGCCGTTCGATCAGTGCGCCCATGATACCAGGGCCGGGGGTGGTTGTAAAGAAAAAACACAACTCACGGTATGTTTTTCGGTCGTAGGCTACAAGATGTGGGGTAGACGGGTTTGTCGAGTT
>DATITS010000267.1:0-5145 GCA_035467535.1 Desulfobacterales bacterium | reverse complement strand
GGCAAGCCTTTGGCTCAATTCCTCGTTTCTTCCGCATACGACAACGACCTCCATCGGGGACTCGACCGTCAAGGTCGCTTGAAGGATCGTCTCGATGGGGCCGACGCCGAAGCCGCCGGACAGAAGTAGAACTATCGGGCGGTCTCCTCTGAGGCCCTGGGTTTTAAGGCACTCGGAGCGCTCTTTGCGCCGGCAGAAGACGGGGTGGATGGGGATGCCCGTCACGGAGATGCGCTCGCGGTGCACGCCCCAGGAGTTCAGGTAAACAGCCCCTTCAGCGGTGGCGGCGAAGTAATGTTCGCAGGCCTCTTGAAGCCATAGCCGGTGGGTCATGAAATCGGTCGTGACGGTCACCTGGGGGACGGATATGCGTCCGGAGGATTTCAGAGAGCCGATGATCTCCGCCGGCAGGAAATGGGTGTTCACCACAATGTCCCAGGTTTCCGATTGCAGCAGCTTGAGGAAAGGCTGCATGTTCAGCTTTTCCAAAGCGACTCGCAAACGATCGGGTTCGAACTCCCCCTCCTTGTCTTTGGGGCGGTCGAGAAGATCGTAGACGTAACCGAGAAAATGCGGCGCGCGATTGGCGAAATCGAGATAGCCTTTGCCGTAAATGCGCCGAAACGCCTTGTTGGCCAGAGTCAGGACATCGATGTTGCGGATCGCGGCCTCCGGAGCGGTTTGCCGTAACGCAAGTTCCATGGCTTCGGCAGCCCGAAGGTGGCCCCCGCCCACGGAGGCAGAGAGAATGAGAATCTTTGCTCGAAAATCTTTCGCCACGGGCATCAGGCATCCATAATGGCAAAGGCGGGACAGCAACCAATGCGCTTCGATCTCGTTTCATCCCACGATGCAAGGCCGTTCCAATTGAACGCATAAACGATCCTAACGGCATCACATCGAAGGCGCCACCAGCGGAGCAACACCCAGCAAGAACCCGCAGAAAAAGATGACCGCACCGCAGACCCGGTTGATCAGCGTGAGATGTTCCGGCTGAAGCACGGGGCTGATCAGGGTAGATGCGGTGAGTAAAATCGGAGACCACAGCAGCGAGCCCATGAATATGCCGAATGCGAATAGCGGGATGTCGAGAAAGTCGATCTGAAGCTTGCTGCCAGTGAAGGCCGACAGAGCTGCGCTGATGACCAGAATGGGCAGCGGGTTTGAAAGCATCAAGGAAAGCGTCGACAGAAAAGCGTCAGCCGAACTCCTGATACGGCCTTGAGAGGTGCGGGTGATGGATGCTGCGGCCGTGTATAGCCGGATGCCCACCACCACCAGAACAGTCCCTCCGAAAAGCTGGAACCAGAATTTTCCATGGTCCAGCACTCCACCGACAGCGCTCATGCCGTACGCGGCCACAACGCCTTAGAACGCGTCGACCACCGCTGCACCTAAAATCGAGAAAAACCCCGATAGGCGGTCGCCACTCATCGTTCGCTGGATGCAGAGTATACCGACCGGCCCGAGCGGTGCACATAGCACAAACCCCACGATCATTCCTTTCAGCCAGAAAGCGTTCTCCATTCGCCCTTCTTGACAGTCGTCATTATGCAGCGATCGGATGCGTCGCCGTATGGTTTGATCACGTTGACGCATGATTATCACTTCAGGGTTAGGCTGGAGCTAATTTCGGGTTAGGGTATCATGAGCTTTCATCGCCGGACGCTCTGCAGCCTTTCCCTGCTGAGCGGCGCTCCGTTCACTCAATTTTAGTGGTTCGCTAACGCGAGGCTAAAACGGAGTCCCTACAATTCCTGCATCATTGCATGCGGAATGTTGTATCCGCGCCACATGAAAGAATCAGGAGGGACTATGGAAGAGGCGCTTTTCGAAGACAAGATTTTTTCAATCGTCCCGAAAACAACGGGCAAAGAGAGCAATGAGGTTTTATCGATCATCGCCGGTCCTCTCGAACATCTGCTCGGCCTGAGGCAATGCACCGCCATCTATGAGCAGGTCAAATCCCAATGCGACTCCCATCTGTTCATGCGCGCGGTTCTGCGCCGACTGGATGTGCGGCCAGTCGTCAAAACGGAGGATTTGGAGAACATCCCCAAGAAAGGCCCGGTAGTGGTTGTCGGTAACCACCCGTTCGGCGGGATTGAAGGCATCATCCTGGCGGACACTCTCCTGAGCTGTCGGCCAGATGTGAAAATCATGGCGAACTCTCTCCTGAATCGCATTCCCCAGCTGCGGGATCTGACCATCCCGGTCGACCCGTTCAGCCGCAGTGGTTCGGTCCGCGGCAATATCGGCCCCATGCGGGACGCCCTGCGCTGGCTCAAGAACGGCGGTATGCTGCTCGTGTTCCCGGCCGGCGAGGTTTCGCACCTGAGGCTGGAGAGTCTCGAGGTCGCCGATCCGGTTTGGAGCCCCACCATCGGCCGCATCATCCGCCATGCCAGGATACCGATTCTACCTGTGTTCTTCGGGGGGCACAACGGTCCGTGGTTCCAGGCGGCCGGGCTCATCCACCCGCGGCTGCGCACGGCGCTGCTGGCGCGGCAACTCATAAGCATGCGCGGCAAGACCGTTTCGTTCGACATCGGCCGCCTGATCCCTTTTCGCTGGTTAGAGCGCTACGCGGGCGACGCGGAATTGATGGCGTACCTGCGCTGGCGCACCTACCTCCTGGGCCACGCGGCCCGGCGGAAGGACCGACCGATCAAGGCTCCGATAATCGCCGGCTTCCAGAAACCCCAACCCTTGGCGCGCGCCCAGGACCCCGCACTCTGTCGCCGGGAAATCGAGAGGCTGCCGGTCGGCCAGCGCCTCGCCCAAAGCGGGGCCCAGTCGGTCTGGCAAGCGACGGCGGAGCAGATCCCGCACTTGCTGCTCGAGATCGGCCGCCTGCGCGAGCTCTCCTTCCGCGCGGCCAGCGAGGGTAGCGGGAAATCCATGGATCTCGACCGATTCGACGCTCATTACCTGCACCTGTTCATCTGGAACGCGGAAGCCGCAGAAATCGTTGGTGCCTACCGCGTCGGTGCCACCGACCGGGTCCTCGAACGCCATGGCAGGCAAGGCCTGTATTCGAGCACCCTCTTCGACAGCCGCATGGAGCTTTTCCGCAGACTCGGTCCGGCGCTGGAACTTGGCCGCTCGTTCGTGCGACCCGAATACCAGCGCTCCTATTCGCCGCTGCTGCTCCTTTGGAAAGGGATTGGCGGCTTCATTGCACGCCACCCCCGCTATCGCATGCTGTTCGGACCCGTCAGCATCAGCCGCGACTACAGTGACCTGTCCCGGCGTTTGATTGCCACCACGCTGCTGCAGCACAGCCAGGCCAAAGACCTCGCCCTGATGGTAAAGCCGAGAAATCCGGCGAACCTCAAACCGGTTCGTATCCGGGGGTGCGGTCACCCCCCTTCCCAAATCTGTTTCCAGGATTTTAAAGAAGTGTGCTCGGTGATCGCGGATGTTGAATTCAAGCATCGGGACGTCCCGGTCTTGTTGCGGCACTACCTGAATTTAGGCGGACAAATTTTGGCCTTCAACATTGACCGGACTTTCGGCAATGCTATGGATGGCCTGATCGTGGTGGACCTAACTCAGACCGATCGCAAGACCCTTCAGCGCTATCTAGGCGCCGAAGGTGCTGCCGCTTTTCTAGCGTATCATGAATCCGTGCCCACCAATGACAGCGTGGGTTTGATCAAGGCGGGTTAATCAATATTTAGTAGGATCTTAATCCATGTCTAACAACATGTTGATTAAATCTACCCAGCACCATAACGCATACCACAGGTGTGAAAACATTGATGCAAGCGGACCTGCACGTACATTCGAGACATTCCACGCGGCCGTCCCAGTGGTTCCTCCAGAAAATCGGCTGCCCCGAGAGTTTTACCGAGCCGCTTCATCTCTACCACATCGCGCGGCGGCGGGGCATGACGCACGTCACCATCACGGACCACAACAAAATCGAGGGCGCCCTCGAGATCGCGCATTTGCCGGGGACCTTTATCAGTGAGGAGGTCACTTCCTATTTCCCCGAAGACGGGTGCAAGGTTCACGTCCTCGTCTACAACATCACCGAGGCCCAGCACGCCGACATCCAGAGGCTGCGGACCAACGTCTTTGAACTTGTCGGCTACCTGCAGCAGGCTACCATCACATGTGCCGTCGCCCACCCGCTGTACGCCGTGAACGACCGGTTGACTCCGGATCATTTTGAAAAGCTGCTGCTGCTCTTCCGGATCTTCGAGATGAACGGCGACAGCAACCCCGACAGCAACCGCTGCCTCGAGGAAATCCTCACGCACCTGACGCCCGGCGACATCGAACGGCTGGCGGACAAGCACCACCAGGCTCCCCTCTGGCCGGAGCCGTGGACCAAGGTTTTCATCAGCGGCTCCGACGACCACAGTTCTCTCAGTATCGCACGCAACTACACCCGAGTACCGGGAGCTGCCTCGGTAGCGGAGTTTTTGGACGCGATCGCCCAGGGGCGGGCGGAAACCCTACAAAGGCCGTCATCGCCCCAGAATGTGGCCCACAACCTCTACAGCATCGCCTACCAATTCTACCGCCATAAGCTGGCCTTAGGCCAGCAGGTCCCCCACGATTTCCTGCTGCGCTATGTCGACCGCAGCCTGCGCTGCACGGGTGAGGAAGACACCGGACTGCTCTCTCGGCTGCACCTGCTCTGGCATTACCCGCGCCTGCGCAAAATCAAGGGCAGCATCCCCGGGCCGCTGGTGGACCTGCTCAAGAAAGAGTCCTCCCGACTGATCCAAGAAGAACCCGATCTGTTTGTGCTGCCCCGGAAAGGGGACCGGATTTCACAGTGTTTAGAGGATCGATGGTTCCAGTTCATCAACAAGATGTCCAACCGGATTCTGGTCGGATTCGCCAACCATCTCATGGATCATTTTTCCGGAGCGAATCTTTTCAGCATCTTTCACACCATCGGCTCCGCTGGAGGGTTCTGCACGCTGCTGGCTCCCTATTTTGTGGGTTTTGCCCATCACAACGAGCAACGCACGCTCGCACGCATGGTCATGGCCCGTCTATGCCAAACGCCTGTGGTTGAGCAAAACACTGCCTGCGCCGTTTTCGCCGATAGCCTTCAAGAGGCTCGGGAGGCGGCATTTTTTTCATCAGAACCGCAGGCCTTGTCGCACGGCGCCATCCTTACCT
>DATITS010000266.1:0-2223 GCA_035467535.1 Desulfobacterales bacterium | reverse complement strand
ATGGGCAAGCCGCTGGTGATCATCTCCGAGGACGTCGAGGGCGAGGCGTTGGCCACCCTGGTGGTCAACAAGCTGCGCGGCACCCTGCAGGTCGTGGCCGTGAAGGCGCCGGGCTTCGGCGACCGCCGCAAGGCCATGCTGGAAGACATCGCCATCCTGACGGGTGGCCAGGTGGTTTCC
Organism: Desulfobacterales bacterium; assembly: GCA_035467535.1. GTDB lineage: Bacteria > Desulfobacterota > Desulfobacteria > Desulfobacterales > SpSt-501 > SpSt-501. The sequence continues at coordinate 2,043 of DATITS010000266.1, read as the reverse complement.
GAAGATCTCGGCATTAAACTTGAAGGCCTGACCGTTCAGGATCTGGGCCGTGCCAAGCGGATCACGGTCGACAAAGACAACACCACCATCGTCGACGGTGCCGGGTCGCGCCAGTCCCTGGAGGGCCGCGTGAAGCAGATTCGGGCCCAAATCGACGAGACCACCTCCGATTACGACCGTGAGAAACTTCAGGAGCGCCTGGCGAAACTGATCGGCGGTGTTGCCGTCATCAACGTCGGGGCCGCCACGGAAACCGAGATGAAGGAAAAGAAAGCCCGTGTCGAAGACGCGCTCAATGCCACGCGGGCGGCGGTGGAGGAAGGCGTTGTCCCGGGCGGCGGTGTCGCCCTGGTGCGCTGCGTGGACGTCCTGGACAAGCTGAAGGTCAAGGCCGACCAGAAGCTGGGCGTCAAGCTCGTGGCGCGGGCCGTGGAAGAACCGCTGCGCCAGATCGCCAACAACGCCGGTGTCGAAGGCGCGGTGGTGATCGAAAAAGTAAAAGCCAACAAGGGCTCCTTCGGCTACAACGCCGACAAGAACGAGTACGAGGACCTGATGGCGGCCGGGGTCATCGACCCCACCAAGGTCGTTCGTCTGGCCCTGCAGAACGCCGCTTCCGTAGCCGGCCTGATGCTGACCACCGAGGCCATGGTGGCGGAGAAACCGGAGGATAAACCCGATCATCCGATGCCGGGAGGCGGTGGTGGAATGGGTGGCATGGGCGGAATGGGCGGAATGGGCGGAATGGGCGGTATGATGTAGCCGACGGATCCACCCTGTTAGTTGTCCGAAGCCCCTGCGGCGCAGCGCGTCCAGGGGCTTTTTTGCGCCCCGCCGCCTTGCCTTTTGAGCCGTATTCGGATAGAATAAAGGGAATAAAAATGAAACCCTTTCTATCCCAAGCGGAGCACTCCATGATTCAAAAATCAGCTCTTCAACGCATTCTCATTTTTTCGGTCATCTGCGGAACCGGCCTGGGCGCGTTCGGCATCAGCCTGGCGGCTGAGTACGCGGCTGAAACCAAGAACGGTTATTACTACACGGTTCAGAAGGGAGACACCCTCTGGGACCTCTCCCGGCGCTTCGCCGACAGTCCCTGGGTGTGGCCGGAGTTGTGGACGGAAAATGCCGCCGTCATCGCCAACCCGCACCTCATCTACCCGGGCCAAAAAATCCGCCTAACGCGCAAAGCGGGAGCCTCGCCGCAGATGCCGGCCGGGGGCGACCAGCACCTTCACGCCAGTGTGCATTACTTCTTCTCTTCGATCAATCGGGTCGGATTCATCCGGCGGGTGCCCGTAGCACCCCAGGGCGTTATTTTCCAGAAGCCTGTCAAAGGCACGACGATGATTTCCGAAGGAAACATTGTTTTTCTCAAGCCCGAGGGCGATGCCGCGCTCGAAACCGGCGCTCTTTTCACCGTTTACCGAACCTTCGACCCGCTCTATGACAAATCCACCAAGGAGCTGATCGGCACCCAGCACCTGCTGGTCGGCACCGTGCAAGTCACTGAGCGCCAACCGGAGTACGCCATCGGCAAGGTGCTCAAGAGCTACCGCCCGATCCTGCTCTCCGACAAGCTGATGCCTTACAGCCTCCGAAATCCTCGCATCCCCTTAGAGAAAAGCAAGGAGGGGATCGATGGGACGATCATAATGGCCGAAGAGCACATGAACATGTTCGCCGAGCTCAACACCGCCTTCATCAACCGGGGCCGGATCCACGGCATCCAGGAGGGCCAGATCTACAGCGTGTACTACATCGACGAAAACGTGCAGGGCTCTGCCAAATCACCCCAGACCATTACCATCCCGGTGGATTGCGGCGAACTGATCGTGCTGCACGTGGAGGACAACAATTCCACCGTTCTGATCACGGATTCCCAAAAGGAGTTGTTTGACGGAGCGCGCATGCGCACCCCGCTCCCTGCCCGTTGACATTCACCGCTTCACCTGCAATATAAAAAGCGCACCCACACGGCGGGGTGCGCTTTTTATATTGTTTATTCCCAGCCCTGTGGGAGCTGCTTCCCATGGCCGCCGT
>DATITS010000265.1:0-23927 GCA_035467535.1 Desulfobacterales bacterium | reverse complement strand
GGCCCTGGGAGATCGGGCTTGAACTCGCCGGCGAGTTCGGAGATGTAGGGCGGCGCGCAGTGAAGCTGCCACCCCCGCCGCCCGGCGGCCCGGCCCGCAACACCACCATCGGCGTCGTGGCCACCGATGCCGTCCTCACCAAGGTCCAGGCGTTAAAGGTGGCGCAGATGGCCCACGACGGCCTGGCCCGGGCCATCCGGCCGGCCCACACCATGTTCGACGGCGACACCATTTTCTGTCTGGCGACCTGCCGCAAACCGCTGCCGGAAGCAGCGGGCTTTTTCTCCGCCGCCCAGGCGGCTGCCGTCAACGAGATCGGCCATGCGGCGGCCGACTGCGCGGCGCGCGCCATTGTCCAGGCGATCCTGAAGGCCTCTTCCCTGGCCGGCATGACCGCCTTCTGCGACCTATCAGGGTGTTGAAAAACCGCGCACAATTTCCTGGACACTGACAAGCGGGTAGACTATAAATTTTTGGTTGCGGACACGGCTGGACAACCAACCGACGACGAATCCGGACCGGATTCGAAACCGTGCAAAGGAGGTCACAAGTGAAGAACACATTGCTGATTTGTCTGATGGTATTGCTCATGGCACCGGCGGTGTGGGCGGCCGGCGAGACGCCCAAAAAGGGCGGCAGTCTGGTCCTGTGCGTCGGCGACGAGCCGCCGGGGCTCGACCCCACCGCCAGCGCCTCGGCCGCCATCGACCGGGTGGTCTATTCCAACATCTTCGAGGGCCTGGTCAAGGTCGACCACAACGGCAAATTCGTGTCTGGACTTGCCACCAAATGGGATGTCTCCGCTGACGCCAAGGTTTACACCTTCCACCTGCGCAAAGGCGTCGGCTTCCACAACGGCGAGCCGTTCAACGCCGCGGTGGCCAAGTGGAACCTGGAGCGCGCGGCGGCCGAGGGCACCAAGAACGCCCACCCGGAATTCTTCCGCGTGATCGAAAAAATCGAGACTCCCGATGAGGCCACCCTGAAACTGACCCTCAAGGACGTCGACGCCCTGTTCATCGTCCACATGGCCGAAGGCGATGCGGTCATGCTGCCGATGAAGGGCTTCGAGAACACCGCGGCCGCGCCGATCGGCACCGGGCCCTTCAAGTTCACGGAGTGGAAGCGCGGCGACAGCGTCGCGATGGAGCGCAACCCGAAATACTGGAACCCGAAGCTGCCCTATCTCGACAAGGTGACCTACCGCTTCATCAAGGACCCGAGCGCCCAGGTCGCGGCGCTGAAGGCCGGCGACGTCGACATTCTGGGCTGGCTGCTCGCCCCCGAGCTCGCGGCGGACATCGCCAAGGACAAGCGCTTCAAGGTGCTGGCCGGAGCCTCCACCTCGGAAGTCGTCATGTCCACCAACAACAAGGCCAAGCCCTTTGACAACAAGCTCGTGCGCCAGGCCATGGCCTACGCCATCGACCGCAAGGCGGTGATCGACCTGGTGGTGTCCGGCTACGGCACCGTCATCGGCTCCCACTGGCCGCCGGTCACTCCCTATTACAAGGACATGACCGGCTTGTTCCCCTACAACCCGAAGAAGGCCAAGGAACTGCTGACCCAGGCCGGATACCCCAACGGCTTCGAGGCGACCATCAAGCTGCCCGCCATCTACCCCTACTCCCAGCGCGCCGGCGAGGTGATCGCGGACATGCTGGGCCAGATCGGGATCAAACTCAAGATCGAGATCGTGGAGTGGGCCTTCTGGCTGGACCGCATCTTCAAGCAGAAGGATTTCGAGCTCTCCATGATCGGACACGCCGAGGCCTGGGACATCGGCATCTACGCCAACCCGAACTACTACTTCCAATACGACTCCCAGGAATTTCGCGACGCGTACGCCAAGGCGCTCAAGGCGCCGAACGAAGAAGAAAAAGCCAAGTGGTTCGGCCGTTGCCAGGAGATCATCGCCGAGGACGCCGTCAACGGCTACCTGTTCCTCGCCCCCTCGCTGTCGGCGATGAAAGCCGAGCTGATGGACTGGTGGAAGGACTACCCGACCATCGCGCTGGACTGCACCGAGGTGTGGTGGAACAAGTAGGCCGCCGGCCGGCCGACGCCGGTGGCGTGAGGGGAAAGGGGAAAAGGGTTCGAGGGGTCGAGGGTTCAAGTGAAAACCCTGACACGGATTTCTGATTCCTTGGACCTTTGAACCCTTTTCGGGAATTTCCGAGCACAGGGCTGCGACCTGATGCGAGGGTATTTCTCCAATCCGCAAATGAGACAGTTGGCAAGTTTGGCATCATCCAACGGGCAGGCCTGAAACCGGCCTGCCCGTCATTTTATCAAATGACGATGTATCTCGCCAAAAAACTGGTCACCCTGCTCCTGCTCCTGGGGCTGGTCTCGATCACCGTGTTCGCGGTGCTCTTCGTCCTGCCGGGCGACCCGGCCCAGGTCATCCTGGGGATCAACGCGACCCCCGAGTCCCTGGCCACCCTGCGGGCGGAGCTCGGGATGGACAAGCCCTTCCTGGGCCAGTATCTGGAGTGGATCACCCGGCTGCTCGCCGGGCAGAGCTACCAGTCCATCCACTACAAGATGCCCGTGTTCGACCTGATTCTGGGCAGCCTCGCGGTCACCGGCCCGATGGCGCTGTTCGCGATGGTCTTCGCCGTCCTCATCTCGCTGCCCCTGGGGATCTTCGCCGCCCGGCACCAGAACCGCACCGGGGACGTGACGGTCATGTTCTTCACCCAGCTCGGGCTCGCCACCCCCGAGTTCTGGTTCGGGATCCTGCTGATCCTGCTCTTTTCGGTAAAGCTCGGCTGGTTCGCGGCGGGTGGGTTCCCGGGCTGGGCCACCGACGTCTGGGGGTCGCTGCGGGCGCTTTTGCTGCCGGCCTTCGCCCTGGGCGTCATCCGGGCCTCGATCCTGACGCGCCTGACGCGCTCCTCGATGCTGGAGGTCCTGCGCGAGGATTACGTCCGCACGGCGCGGGCCAAGGGGCTCAGGGAGCGGACCGTCATCTACGTCCATGCCCTGCGCAACGCGCTGATCCCGGTCTTGACCATCATGGGGCTGCAGCTCGGGCAGCTGCTGGCGGGCGCGATCATCATCGAAAACGTCTTCTTCCTGCCGGGGCTCGGGCGGCTGGTGTTCAACGCCATCGGCCAGCGCGACCTGCCCGTGGTGCGCGACATCGTCCTGTTCATGGCCGCCGCGGTCGTGGTCGTGAACTTCATCGTCGACCTGGCCTACGCCTTCGTCGACCCGAGAGCGAAGGTGAAATAGTGCGTCGCTTCTTCGGAAACAAGAACTTCACCGTCGGCTTCGCCCTATCGGCGGTGGTCGTGATTCTGGCCGCCGTGAGCCTCGTCTGGACGCCTTTCGACGGCAACCGGATGAATGCCCGCGAAAAGCTCCAGGGGCCCACGTGGAAGCACCCCCTCGGCACGGACCAGTACGGCCGGGACACTCTCTCGCGCGTGATGACGGGGGCGGTGAACTCGATCATCGTCGGCCTTGTCACCGAGGCCATCGGCCTGACGCTCGGGGTCGCCCTGGGGCTCCTGGCGGCCTTCCGCGGCAGGTTCACGGATGAGGTCATCATGCGGTTTTCCGACCTGCTGTTCGGGTTCCCGGCCGTGCTGACGGCGATCCTCATCACCTCGATCCTGGGCCCCTCCATGGTCAACGCCATGCTGGCCATCGGGCTCTTCTACATCCCGGTCTTCGCCCGGCTGACCCGGGCGGTGGCCATGGTGGTCTGGGAGCGCGAGTACATCGTCGCCGCCCGTGCGAGCGGGATCGGCGAGCTCGCCATCACCTGGCGCCACGTGATCCCGAACATCCTCTCGCCGCTTCTGATCCAGGGCACGATCCAGTTCGCCGTCGCCATCCTGGCGGAAGCCGGCCTGAGCTACCTCGGCCTCGGCACCCAGCCGCCGAACGCCTCCTGGGGACGGATGCTGAACGAAGCCCAGACCTACATGTCCACCGCGCCCTGGATGGCGATCTTCCCGGGACTCGCGATCGCCTGGGCCGTGCTCGGGTTCAACCTGTTGGGCGACGGCCTGCGCGACACGCTCGACCCGAAGATGGTAAGGATGCGATAGGAGGCCGTCAGGCGAGATGAAAACGATACCCCATCAGATGATCGAAAAAGTATTGAAGGCCGTCAGCCCCGAGGAAGTCATCACCCTGACGGCCGAGCTGGTTCGGATCAATTCCGTCTGGGACCCGGAAGCCGGGACGAGCGAGCAGGCGGCGGCCGCGCACGCGGCGGCCTGGGCCGAGGCGCAGGGCTTTGCGGTCGCGATGGAGGAGGTCGCCCCCGGCCGGCCCAACGTGATCGTGACGCACACGGCCGGCAGCGGTTCCCGCACCCTCATGTTCGAGGGCCACACGGACGTGGTCACCCCCGGGGATGTGTCCACCTGGACCCATGACCCCTTCGGCGCCGCGATCGTGGGCCGGCGCATGTACGGCCGGGGGACCAACGACACCAAAGGCAACCTCGCCGCCATGCTCGCGGCCATGGCCGCCCTCAAGCGCAGCGGGGTCCGGCTTTCCGGCACCATCGTCGGCGGGGTGCTGTGCGACGAGGAGGACCAGATGCTCGGCGTGCGGCATTTCATCGAGCGCGGCCAGGCCGATGCCGTCACGGCCGCGGTCATCTGCGAGCCCCAGGACGGGATGATCTGCACCAGCCAGAAAGGCTCCCTGCGGGCGCGGCTGACCGTTGGCGGGCGGATGAGCCACGGCGCCATGCCGCTTGCCGGCCTGAACACGGCGCCGGCCGTGGCGGAGCTGATCCAGGGCCTGCACCGCCTGGAGGAGTCCGCCGCGCGCTCCCTCGGCCGCGACGCGCACCTGGGCTGGCCGAGCTTCACCCCTACCGTCATCCAGGCGCCGGCCGGCGGCGCGGCCCAGCTCAACGTGATGCCCGGCGAGGCGCGCCTCCTGGTCGATATCCGCACCATCCCGGCCCAGACCCACCCGGGGATCGTCTCCGATCTGAAGCGCCTCGCCGCCGTAGTCGAGGAGCAGGTGGGCGCACACTACACCGGATATGACCGACGGCTCGGCATCGAGCGCCGCCGCGAGGTGACGATCGACCTCGAGATCCTGACCGACCGGCCGTGCACGCGGACCGACCGCGAAGAGCCCGTCGTCCGCAGCGCGGACTGGGCCACACGCACCATCACCGGTCAGGAGCCTGTCTACGGCGGAGTGCCGGGCGCCACCGACGGGACCTTTCTGTGGGCCCTCAAGCAGATCCCGATCGTCACCATGGGGGCCGGCGACCGCGAGGTCCCCCACCAGAAGGACGAGTGGGTGGATCTCGACCAACTGGTGGAAACCGTGAAAATCTACGCCCTGACGGCGCTGCGCTATCTTCTCCCGGGGGAAGGGGAATGAGATGAGCCGCCGGCTCCTCGACATCCGCGATCTCTCGATCGCCTTCGACACCCCCGAGGGCACGGCCCGGGCCGTGGAAGGGGTGGACCTGCAGATCGCCCCGGGCGAGTCGTTGGGCCTGGTGGGGGAGTCCGGCTGCGGGAAGAGTGTGACCTCGCTCAGCATCCTGGGCTTGATCCCCTCCCCGCCCGGCCGCGTCGGCACCGGCATCATCCGGTTCGAGGACCGCAACCTGCTGGACCTCGACGCCGAGGCCCTGCGAAAAATCCGCGGCCGGGAGATCTCGATGATCTTCCAGGAGCCGATGACCTCGCTCAACCCGGTGCTGCCGATCGGCCGGCAGGTGGCCGAGCCGCTCGTGATCCACCAGGGCCTGACCCGGCCCCAAGCCCTGGCCGCAGCCGCGGACTGGCTCGACCGGGTGAAGATCCCGGCCGCCCGCCGGCGACTCGACGACTATCCCCACCAGCTGTCCGGCGGGATGCGGCAGCGCGTGATGATCGCCATGGCGATGGTGTGCGGGCCGAAGCTGCTGATCGCCGACGAACCCACAACGGCGCTCGACGTCACGATCCAGGCCCAGATCCTGAGCCTGATGGTGGGGCTGAAGGAAGCTACCGGCATGTCGCTGCTCTTGATCACCCACAACCTGGGGGTGGTCGCCCAGATGGCCAGCCGCGTCGTCGTCATGTACGCCGGCCAGGTGGTCGAGGAGGCCTCGGTCGCGGACCTTTTCGACCGGCCGTTTCACCCCTACACCCGCGGCCTGCTGCGCTCGATGCCGCGACTCGGCGCGCGGCGCGGCGGCAGCACGCGGCGCCTGAAGGAAATCTCCGGCATCGTGCCAAGCTTGACCGAGGCCATCACCGGCTGCAAGTTCGCCGAACGCTGTCCGCATGCCTTCGGGCTGTGCCGGGAACAGCGGCCCGATCTGCTTTCAATCGCCGGCGACCAGCGGGCCCGCTGCTGGCTCAAGGAGCACCCCGGGCGGAGGCATGGCGATGACTGAGGCCCCCCTGGTCAACCTGGTCGACGTGGTCAAGCACTTCCCGCTCGGCCGGGGCCTGTTCAGCCGTCCGCGCGCCTGGGTGAAGGCCGTCTCCGGGGTGTCGTTTGCCGTCCGCCGCGGAGAGAGCTTCGGGCTGGTGGGGGAGTCCGGCTGCGGCAAGAGCACCGTCGGCCGCCTGATCCTGCGCCTGATCGACCCCACCTCCGGCCGGATCGAACTCGAGGGCCGGGACATCGCCGCCCTGCCCGCCAGGGAGATGCTGAGTTTGAGGCGGCGGATGCAGATTATTTTCCAGGACCCGTATTCCAGCCTGGACCCGCGCATGACGGTGGAAAAGATCGTGACCGAGCCCCTCATGGCCGCCGACCCGCCGCCGCGCGGCGAGCGGCGAAGAATGGCCGGCGAACTCATAGAGAAAGTCGGGCTGCGGGCCGTCGACCTGGACAAGTACCCCCACGAGTTCTCGGGCGGCCAGCGCCAGCGCATCGGGATCGCCCGTGCCTTGTGCGTCAGGCCCAGTTTGATCGTGGCCGATGAGCCGGTGAGCGCGCTCGATGTATCGATCCAGGCCCAGGTGATCAACCTCCTGGAGGATCTTCAGGCCGAGCTCAACCTCACCTATGTGTTCATCTCCCACGACCTGAGCGTGGTGGAGCACATCTGCGACCGTGTCGGAGTGATGTATCTCGGGGGGATCGTCGAGATGGCCTCGACCGAAAATTACAGCACCGCCCCCCGGCACCCCTACACCGAGGCACTGCTGTCGGCGGTGCCGGTAGCGGACCCGCATCGGATCTCCGGGCGCGCCGCCATGGAAGGCGACGTGCCCAGCCCCATCGACCCGCCGCCGGGATGCCCGTTTCACCCGCGCTGCCGCTACGCCTTCGACCCCTGCCGGGTCGAAAAACCACCCCTTGTACCGGTCGCCGAAGACCATTCGGCTGCCTGCTGGCTGAATGACGGCCGGGGGATTGAGTGATGGATTGCAGTTAAACACATCAACGAACTGAAAAGGAGCAGCACAACATGAGCAGACCCAAGATCACCATTATGGACATTCAGAAGGCCAAGGAAGAAAAACGCAAACTCGTCATGATGACGGCCTACGATTACCCCTTCGGGCTGATGGCCGACGAAGCCGAAGTGGACATCGTCCTGGTGGGCGACTCGCTCGGCATGGTCGTCATGGGCCTGCAGGGAACCGTGGGCGTCACCATGGAGAACATGATCCATCACACCCAGGCGGTCATGCGCGGCTGCAAGAGCGCTCTCGTGGTGGGGGACATGCCGTTTATGAGCTACAACACCTCGATCCGGGAGGCCATCACCAACGCCGGCCGCCTGATGAAGGAAGGCGGCTGCGACGTGGTCAAGCTGGAGGGGGGCACCGACTTCGCCCCGACCGTCGAAGCCATCGTCAAGGCCGGGATCCCGGTCCAGGGGCACATCGGCCTGACCCCCCAGACGGCCAGCGCCCTGGGCGGTTTCAAGATGCAGGGCAAGGACGCCACCGCGGCCAAGCAGATCATCGATGACGCCAAGGCGCTTGAAGATGCCGGGGCGTTTTCGATCATCCTGGAGGCCGTGCCCGCTCCCCTCGGAAAGCTGGTGGCCGAAGCGGTCAAGGTGCCGGTCATCGGCATCGGCGCGGGACCGGACGTGGACGGCCAGGTGCTGGTGACCCACGACATGGTCGGGCTCTTCGACAAGTTCGTGCCCAAGTTCGTCAAGCAGTACACAAAAATCCGGCCGGTCATTCTGGATGCCCTGAAGGCCTACAAGCAGGAAGTGCTGGAAGTGAAGTTTCCGGCACCCGAACACTCCTTCAAGATGCCCGACGAGACCCTGAAGCAGCTGAAGAAAATGGTAAAATAATAAAGAAAAGGCCGGCCGGCTCGTCCGCCGGCCGGCCTTTTCTTTATATCTTGTGCATCTCCAGCGGCTCTGCCAGTTGGGTGTTGGCTTCCCGGAGCGACTCTTCGCTGCCGACCACCGCCACCGAGCAGTCCGCCAGGCCCGCACCCAGGGTGCGCTCGGCCACCTCGCGCACCTCGCTGCGGGTCAGGCCGATCAGTCGCCGCTTGAAGCGGCGGCGCAGTTCATCCGACAGGCCGATGATCTCCCGGTAGAAGGCCTTGCGGGCGGCCGGTCCCGGGGGGTCGGGCTTGTCGATTTCCGCGCAGACCTGCAGGACGGCCTCCTTCACATCCGTGTCATCGAACTTTCCCGAGCCGATGAAGTCGCCCGCCCCCTGAAAAACGTCGAGGGTTGCGGCGATGCGGGGGTCGCGGTAGGAAGCGAAGCTGAAGACCCCGTCCTCGGAGTTGTACGCCGCAAATCCGCCGTAGGCCCCGCCTTTTTCGCGGATTTCGCGGTGCAGGTAAAGCGAACGCAGCATCTTGGCGATCACCGCCAGGGCCGGCGAATCCGCGTGCTCCAGGCGCACGGCGGGAAAGGCGGCGGCGACGAAGTTGACCGCCGTGGCCGTGCTCCATCCCTCCCGGATCTTGGTCCCGGAAACCGCCGCCGGCGGCTGCGTGAAGCCGGCGCCGGCGGCACCGGAGAGCGCCGCCGTGAGCTCCGCAACTTGGGCCCGGCCGGCGGACAGGACGTCCGTCTCGCCGATGACGGCCATCCGGAAATTATCACGGCTGAACACCCGCTTGCCGATGTCGTCAAGCCGGGCCGCCACATCGGTCAGGCGCTCTTCGGAGAGGTCCTCGGTCAGGCGCTTTACCGCCAGCAGCTGGTGAACCCCGCTCCAGGCTTCGCTCAGGGCGCTGGCGGCCGAAAAATGCCGAGCAGCCATCGACATGGCCAGCCGATGGCCGTTGTGGACCACCGCGGACTCCAGGCCGGAGCGGTATTCGAGCAGCAGGTTTTTAAGTCGTCCCCGATCGGAAAAGTCGTAGCGTCCCAAAAGCTCCGCCAGGATATCGGCCATCGGGTCCAGGTTGCGCCGCAGGCTCTTCGCGTTCAGGGCAACGAAGGGAATGCAGTCGCCAGCCCCGTCGAAGCCGGTGCGGGGCTGGACGGCGAGCCCGACCCCGCCCGTGACCGCGTCGATGCGCCGCGCCATCTCGCTGTAATCCCGCAGCGCGGTCCCGATGCGGGAAAAGGCATGGCAGAAGAAGGGTGCCAGGTCGCTCAGCTCCGGCGGCAGGTTGCCGCTGCCGGCCGCCGCGGCGATGTAGACGATGCCGGACGTGGCCTGCGCGTAGGTCACCACCCGGCCGCCGGCTTCCGCCGAGTGGGCGGCAACGACCGGCACATCCGGCGGGATGTCCTGCCGCTCCAGGGTCGGCAGGCAGGTGACATTCTCCGCCGACTCCTGCAACCGGCGCAGCACATCGGCGTCCCGTCTCAGTGTTGCCAGATCGGCCGGCGTCAGGCCCTGCCGCCTGCGCAGCAGCTCCTGCCGCACCCGCTGCTCCTCGCGCTCGGCCATCTCCGGGTCGGGCGAGAGCGTCAGCCGCACCCGGTGTGGGTTTTCGAGCAGATACCGCCGCAGCTGCCGCTCGAAGAAGCCCCCTTGCTCGACCTGCCGGCGGATGTCGGCCAGGTCGGCGTCGAACTTCAGCACCCGCAGCGGGTCGCCGTCGTGGATCCACGTTCCGGTCAGGCCCAAGAGCAGCTTGATCCCGTACGGATAGGGGCTGTTGGTGATCTCCCGGCGGTGGAACTCGAGCTGGTGGATGGCCGACTCGACCAGCTCCGGGTCGATGCCGCGCTCGGCCAGCCCCGTGAGCACGTCGACCATGATGGCTTCGATGCGCTCGGCGGAGGCGAGCGCCACGTCCTTCAGGCCGGCGGCGAACAGCGTGTCGCGGTTTTCCGCGTCGTAGCCGCTGCCGTCGCTGAGGGCGCTCCCGAGGCCCGAGTCGATCAAGGCCTTGCGCAGGGGGGATGCGGCGTTGCCCAGCAGGATCTGCTCGAGCAGCGACAGCGCCAACACCTCGCGGGTGTCGCGGATGTCCGTCGTGAGCCAGGCAAGGCTCACCTGGTGCTTTTGGGTCGCATCCTCCCCCCGGGTGAACGGGTACGGGAAACCGGCGCTGCGCGGCGCGGACCAGCGGGGCTGCGGCGGCACCCCGGTCGCCGGGTCCACGGCCTGAAAGCGGGCGAGAACGTTGCGCCCGATGATCTCCAGATGCCCGCTCAGGGGAAGATCCCCGTAGGTGTAGAAAAAGGAGTTGCTCGGGTGGTAGTGTCGGCGGTGGAACTCCGTCAGCTGCGCGTAGGTCAGCGACGGGATCGCCGCCGGCTCCCCGCCGGAATTATTGGCGTAAGTGGTGTCCGGATAGAGCGCCTTCATCATGGAGCGCACCATGATCTGATCCGGTGCGGACATCGCCCCCTTCATCTCGTTGTAGACCACCCCTTTGTAGACCAGCGGCGAGGCCTCCGGATCGTCCCCGTCGATCTCCAGACGGTGGCCCTCCTGCTTGAAGCTGACTTCCTCCAGGCGCGGAAAAAACGCGGCATCCAGGTACACGTCGAGCAGGTTGTAGAAGTCTTTGCGGTTCTGGGTCGAGAACGGGTACATGGTCCAGTCGGAGGCCGTGAAGGCATTCATGAAGGTGCTCAGGCTGCGCTTGAGCATGGAGAAGAAGGGGTCCCGCACCGGGTATCGCTGCGAGCCGCACAGCACGGTGTGCTCGAGAATGTGGGCCACCCCGGTCGAATCCTGTGGCACCGTGCGGAAGATGACGCCGAAGGCATTCTCCGAATCGGGGCGGCTGACATGCAGGTGCTTCGCGCCCGTGGCGGGGTGGTCCAGTTCGTAGCAGACGGAATGGATTACGGCCAGGTGCTCGACTCGCCGCACGCGATAGCCGTGGAGTTCGTCGCCGGCCTGCAGGCCGGGGTTGCTGGCGTCGAAGATCGGATTCATGCAAGACCCCCTTGGATGCCGATGGCCTCCGGCCCTGGCCACCGGTGCAGCGGGCGAGCGGAAAAACGGTGCGCAAGCAGTGGCGCGCCAAGCGAAGCGGGAACGCCGTTGGGCCGCTCGAGGGGCGGCGGGGCGGGCCGTCAGGCCGCCTTCCGGCCGGCCGCTATTCCCCCCTCTGGTTGCAAAACGGCGGCGAGCATGCTTCGCGCGCCGCCGAACGAGTGCTGCGCTCAGCCGATGGCGATGTAGACGCCCCGGCTGTGCCGCTTGATCTTGCCGAGCTTGTTCAGCCGGAAGATGATGTTGCGGATCTTCTTGTCGGCGAAACCGGTCTTCGTCTGGATGTCTGCGAATTTCAGGCCCTGCTTGGAGCGCTTGATGGTCTCCAGGACGGCCTCGGCCGCCGGGACCCCTTTGCCGCGGCGAGCGCCCTTGCTGCGACCGGCCGCGGCGGGTGCCGGGGCGGCGGAAATCAGGCTTTCCAGACGGGCCAGGCGAGCCATCAGTTTGTCGACGTCCCGCGTGGTGGGGATTTGATAGGTGTGCAAAAAGAACTTGACCATAGCGTCAAAGCTGATCGATTTTCCTTTTTTTCTAGCCATACGTCTATGCCTCCCATGGAAGTGACTGTGGATTAAAGTAAATTGAATAATACGCTAAATGATCGCTGAGAAAAAGTCAAGCAATACCCGACGCGAGATATCTAGCAGGACGTTGAAAAACTGCGCCTGAGGCCGTGAACCTGCGTTGTGCGGCTATTGTAAATACTCACAGGCAATCGGTTGAAAGCTCGAAGCTGAAAGCTGAAAGGCGAGCGGATGGGGTCTTTTCCTATAAGCTTTGAGCCTTGAGCTTTGAGCTGATAGTGCCTTGGCTGACGGCCTGATAGACAGAAGAAGAGCGAAAGAAGAATTGATCGTCGGCCGAATTCCTGTTAAGTAAAAATATTATGACGTCTCCGCGCTCATTGCTGACCGCCCACCGACTTCGCCCGCACCGGCAACTGGGGCAGAACTTCCTGTCCCAGCCTTCGATTGCGGAGATGATCGTCGCGCGGGCCGGCCTGTCACCGGAGGAATCGGTCCTGGAAATCGGGGCGGGGCTGGGAGCCCTGACCATCCCGCTGGCGCGCATCGCCCGCAGCGTCATGGCGATCGAGCGGGATCGAAACCTCGTTCCGCTGCTGCGGGCCGAATTGCTCGCCGCCGGCATTCAGAACGTCACGATCATCGAAACGGACGCGCTCGCGCTGGACCTCCCGGAACTGGCCCGCGGAGCCGGCCGGCCGCTGACCGTGTTCGGCAACCTGCCCTACAATATCTCCTCCCAGATCGTGATCAAGTTGATCGATTCGCGCCGGCAGATCTTCCGCGCGGTCCTCATGTTCCAGAAGGAACTGGCGCAGCGGCTATCGGCCGGACCCGGCGGCCGGGATTACGGCCGGATCACCGCCATGCTGACCTACTGCGCCTCGGTGAGGCATCTGGCCTCCGTGAACGCTAACAACTTTTTTCCACCGCCGAAAGTGGACGCTGAGGTTCTCGAAATCTCCTTTACGGCCCCCCGCCCCTATCCTTCTCACGACGAGGCGCACCTGTTCCGGCTGATCACGGCCGCCTTCGGCAAGCGCCGCAAGACCCTGAAAAACGCCCTGTCCGCATCGGGTCTTAACCTTCCCCCCGCCGCGGCGGCCGAGGCACTCCTCCGGGCCGGCATCGACCCCACCCGGCGCGCGGAAACACTCTCCGCGGAGGAATTCGTAAATTTAGAAATCAGCCTGCGAAGCATGGCGCCAGAATAAATCATCCCCGCCGCCTGCGACGAGGATGATTTATTTTTCTGCTTTTATGTCATGAAAAAACCGTGCACAGTCGTGCACGGTTTTTTTGTTAGAGCGTTTCCGCGATCGAGACCGTGCGGTCCCCCAGCATGTGGACGTAGCTGCCGTTTTCGTTGTCGTACCACCCGTAGATCACCGCCTGGGTCACGGGGATGCGGATCACCTGGGTCTTCATCGAGGCGAGCAGGTCCGCGTCCAGCCCGGGCGCTTTCGCCAGGTCGACGCAGGCCTCCGCCGTCCGGGTGTGGGTTTCGTGGCCTTCGATGATGACGGCCGCCCGCGGCATGCCGATGATATCCGCCGACACGTTCTGCTCATCCGTGTAGATCAGGTACCCTTCCGGGCTGTCGGCCGCCGCCCGGCGATAGATGGTGTTGATCGCCGCCCGGTCGACACGGCCGCCGGCGGGCTCCTCCTGGAGGTTGAACACGAGAATGATGAGGGAGCCCGTGCTGGTGGGGATGCGCACCGACTCCGCGATAAAGGGGATCTCCTTCATCTCCGGGATGACCAGGCGCAGCGCATTGGCCGCACCGGTGGTGGTGAGGATGATGTTGTTCATGATGCTGCGGCTCTTGCGCAGATCGGTCTTGCCGGCTTTCGGCAGCCGGTCGAGCACCTCCTGGGAACTGGTGGCGGCATGCACGGTGGCCATGGACGCCGACAGGATGCGCTTGGCCCCGAAGGCGTTGATGAGCGGCCGCATCATGTGGGCCAGGCAGGTGGTGGTGCAGGAAGCGCAGGAGACAATCCGGTGACGCCGCGGGTCGTAGTCGTTGCCGTTCACCCCCATGACGGTCGTGATGACGTCCGGCGGCAGGGGGGTCGCCATGTCCTTGACCTTGAAGGGGGCCGACACCACCACCTTTTCGGCGCCGGCCGCCAGGTGGCCGCGCGCGGAGCCCTTGGGGGCATCCGGGCCGGCGGTGGGGTCCAGGAACTGGCCGCTCGCGTCCACCACCAGCCGGACGCCGTGCTCGGCCCAGCCGATTTCGGCCGGGTTGCGCTTCTCGCGCAGGAACCGGACCGGGACGCCGTCGATTCTCAGGCTGCCGTGCGCCTCGTCGATATCGGTGACGACAGCGCGGGCCTGATGGCCGTAAAGATAGCCATGCAGCCACCCGTAGGTGGAATCGCGCTCGATGTAATGGGCAACGTCGGCCAGGGAGGTCCCCACCTTGCGTCCGAGGTTGACCACAATCTCGCCGAAGGATTTGCGGGCCACGTGGTGCCAGAGCGTCAGCTTCCCGATGCGGCCGAGGCCGTTGATGCCCAGCTTCAATTTGGAACCGATAGATGCCGCCATGATCATATCTCCTTTCCTGCGGCGCTTTCGCCAGCCGCCCGAGGGTGCCGTTACGCTTCCGCCACCCGAATCATGCCCCGGTACACCGAGCCTTCCCGGCCGTCAATGCTGATGGGGTCGCCGGATTTCAGGACGAGGGTATTGAACACACAACGCTTTTCTTTCTCCTCGCAGACCAGGTCCCCGCAGCCGACGACACAGGTCTTGCCCAGACGGTGGGCCACGACTGCCGCGTGGGAGGTCAAGCCGCCCCGCTCGGTCAGCAGCCCGTCGGCGGCGTTGATCTCCCGGATGTCGTCCGGCACCGTGTCGGCCCGGGCCAGGATGAGATGGGTCCGCGGCTCCCGGGTCCGCCACTCGTCGATTTCCTCGAGGCTGAACACGAGCCGGCCGCTCAGGGCCCCGCCGCTCACCCCGATCCCGTGTCCCAGCAGCCGCTCGTCGGGGTCGCCCTCGAAATCGAACGTCCGCACCTTCCGGCTTTCACGGACGGCCATGTCCCGCGTCTGCAGCATGTAGAGGTCGGCGGCCGATGGGCTTTCGAACGTGAATTCGATCTCCTGAGGGCTCCAGCCGTGCTCGTCGATGATCGCATGGGCCCAGCGTTTCAGCTCCTGGTAAATCTCGGGGAACCCGGTCTCCAGGATGAGGTCCGTGTCGCGCATCTCGATCTCCTGCTGAAACACGGAGACGGGCATGGTCCGGACCAGCCCGGAGACCACGTCCTCGCCCTGGTTGGCGGTGGTGAAATCGCCCCACAGCTTGAGCACGTCCCCGGACCAGCGGGGGTTGTGGGTGAAGATCACCCCCGTCCCCGACGTGGGCGAGAGGTTCCCGTAGACCATCGCCTGGATGGCGACGGCCGTACCCCAGTCGTCGGAGATCCCCATGATGCGGCGGTAGGCGCAGGCCTTGGGGGATTCCCAGGAAGCAAGCACCGTGCGGATGGCAAAGGTCAGCTGGTCGTGCGGGTCCTCGATCATGGCAATGCCCGCGTCCTGGATCAGGCGCTGGTAGTCGAGGGCCACCCGCTGCATCTGCCCCCCGCTGAACAGCCGCTTCAACGGTATCCCCAGTCGCCGCTTGTGCTCCGCGATAACGGCGTCGAAGTCATCCCGCGTAAGCTCGTGCAGCATCCCGTAGTTTTGGAGAAAGCGCCGATAGTTGTCCCACGCAAACCAGGCGTTGCCGGTGCGGGCGGCGATCCCTGCGGTGACACTCTGGTTGTTGCCGACGTTGAGCAGGGTGTCCAGCATGCCGGGCTGGGAGATGGAGGAGCCGCTGCGCACCGACAGCAGCATCGGATTGGCGGGCTCTCCCAGCTTCCGACCGGTCGCCCGCTCCAGCAGGGCGACGTGGTGCCGGACCTGGCCGACGAAATTCCGATGCGCCGGCGGGTAGCTCTCGATCACCTCCCGGCAGCGGAAGACCTCGGTGGTGATGATGAAGCCTGCGGGCACCCGGAAGCCCAGGCTACTCAATTTGACCAGGTTGAACCCCTTGGTGCCGAGCTGAATCACTCCCGGCGGATGGGAGTGAGGGGGCTCGATGGTGACGATGGCGCGCTGGGGGTCGTAGAGCAGCAGCCGATGCAGCTTGTCCTTGGGCAGCTTGTAGGACTGCTGGAAGAGCGTGTTCAGGATCCGGCCCAGGAAAAAATCGAGCTGCTGAAGCCCCAGGGAAGCGGCGATCTGGTCGCGGAAAAAAACCTCCGCGACCCGTTGCCGGAGCCTCTCGCCGTCCTCGACCGCCTCGGTCGGGAGGAACTTCGGCAGAATGCGCTCCGCCGGCAGCCCCGGCAGGATTCGGTTCAGGTTCCCGCCGTGCAGGTTGTGGAAGTGATCGGTGATGATGTTGTGCACGGCCTGCCCGAAGCCCTTGAAGATGTCCAGGTACTGGGTGAGGGTGAACCCCCGGATCGGCAGGGAATCGCCCAGGAACTCCAGCTGCCGCTCGAATTCCGCCGAAGCGATGCCGTCCAGCCGCAGGGCCTTGTCGAACAATCGCAGCAGATCGTGAATCTGATAAAAGGTGGCCTTGGTGATCAGGCTGAGGTCGATGTCGCGGATGAGGCTTTCGAAGGTCACATTGACGATCGCCTCCAGCCGCAGGGTAAGCCCGAGGCAGTCGAACTTCATTTCGTGATAGCTGCCGTACATCGAGGGAATATCGATGGTGATGTGGCGCTTCTGGTAGATGTCCTCCCGCACCTCGTGGGCGACGTCGGAGACGATGATGCCCTTGAGCGTCTCCAAGTAGTCCAGGAGGAGGGCCAGCCGCCGGGCCGGCGCGGGCTCGGCCAGGGCCTTCTCCAGGCATGCGAGCTCCGGCAGCGCCTCGGGCCGCAGCTGCGTCAGGTAGACCTCCAGCTCCACCAGTTGAAACCGGTATTTCTGGTAGAGCAGCTTGTACAGTTCGACGGCCAGCTCGAAGCGCTCGAGGTCGACCTCCGCGACCCCGGGGACATACCCCAACCGGGTGCGGATCTCACCGGCCGGAAGGGTCAACAGGTCATCCGGGATCCGGACGCCCTTCTTCACCAGTCGCTGCATCACCCGGTGCAGGCCGTCGACGTAGACCCCGCGGGAGTCGATCTGCCCGAAAATCGCCGGCGGGACATGTCGCTCCAGGTGGCTTTTTTCACGCGTTTTCCAGAACAGGAAGACCGCCTCCATGAAGGGGACGATCTGGTTGCTGCTTTCGACGTGACCCTGCTTGCGCAGGAAGTGCACGAGCCGGTCGCGCCGCTGGCACAACTCGTCGATGCGGGTGGAGATCTCCCGCAGCCGGCCCTCGGCGCCGATGTCGTTGAAAAAGGCCGGCAGCAGCCGCGCGAGTTGCTTGACCAGGTTGTAGACGGGCCCGATCCGGCTGTTCAGAAGCTGCGTGATATCGCGCGGGAAGAGGTCGATGTCCCGGAGGAACACCCCGCTCAACGCAAGGTGCACGATGAGCGCCGACAGCAGGCGGGTCGACTGCTTCGGGTTCAGCTTGATCAGCGCGAGCCACGTCCGGATGTTGAGCAGGTGGGCGCTGTTGACCTGGATCTGCCACTGGTCGTCCACACCCCGCAGCATCGGTGCCTGGAACCCGAAGCCGATCAGGGCGTCGATGAAAAAATTCACCAGGTCGACGTCCTGGGTCTTGTAGACGCCCTTGCCGGTGTTGAGGATGCAGTTGAGGGCCGTCGCCGCATAGTCGTGGAAGCGCTCCTTGAGAATGTCAAACGTCTTGCGGATGAGGTTCTGGATGTTGCGGTAGTTCTCGTTGACGATGATCCAGGTCAGCGTCCGGTTGATCTCGCGCAGCGTCTCTTCGTGGATCGCGGCGAGCCCGGACACGTTCATGATCTGGAAGAGGAAAACCAGTTTGAGGTGATAGCCCCGGCCGTCGCGGGGGTCTTCCTGCAGCAAGCCCTGGGAAATGCTCCGGTAGGTCTCGACGAAATGATTGAAATCGGGCAGCTCAAGGAGCTGTCGGGTGGTATCCCGCGACGCCATGGGGGCGTTGTCCCGCAGCCGGGCAAGCGCGTCCTGCCAGGCACCGATCTGCCGGTGGGAAACGTCGTTGAACAGCTCGTCGCAGGCTTCGGTCAAACCGAATTCTGCGGATTCCCGTTCGAACCGCACCTTCGGGTCGCCCTCCCCGACCCAGTAGGCATAGGTATGCTCCAGGCATTTCACCAGCAGTCGGTTGAGAGACTCGACATCCTCACCCTCCGGCGGCATCCGGTCCATGCTGGCGGCCGCCACTCGCTGGATGGGGATGTAGCTGCGCACGAACAACGTGAAAGCATCTTCGGGCAGCTGCCGGATCCGGCCGAGCGCATCGGTGACGACGGGCCGGAACCGCTCGATGTCGGCGCCCGCATCTTTGAGGATTTTCTGCAGGTAGAGCAGCAGGTCGTCCAGGGCTTCGGACCGGGTCTCGGCTGCCTTGGCGGAGAGCACGGCATTGACGAGAATGCCGACCAGGAGCCCGGCGGCATCCGGCCCCTTGGGGTGACCGCAGAACAGGTGAAAATAATCCAACGAATACCGGCGCGCCTCGGTGACGATGAAGCGCCAGTTCATGAAAGGGTGAGAAAGCTCCCGCAGGAACGTGTTCAGCCCTTCCATCAACCCGAAGTATCGGTGCATGACCTCCTGGAGCGGGCTGTACTTCGGGTCGATGTCTACATCGACGTGGTAGTCCGCCAGATTGACTTCGAGCGCCTTCGATTTCACCGGAGCCGGTGTGTCCATGATCTCACCGCGCGCTGGTTTAACAGAGGGTTGAGAAACCGCGCCTGAGGCCGTGATCCGAGGTTGTGAAACCACTTCTATGCGTTCCGGGAATCCGTGCGTAAAAGCGGCTGCAAACCACAGCGGGGCGTGCCTCGGGATGGAACGTCTGACTACAACGTTAACAAAGGAGGTCGGCATTTGCAAGCCGGCGGGCGGAAAAAGGCTGGAAGCAAAGTTGCCGTTGGAAGAAGACTCAACGAGGCATCCAACGATCGTGGATTCCCTGAACCCTAAGGTCTGAGACCTGAACCCCGAGACGCGAACAGTTGCAAACACGCTTCGTCTCAGATCGGGGAATGCCAGGCGCCTTGACCCGCCTCTATGATGAGAGGCTGATCAGCCGATACACCACCATCCCCGCCAGCCAGGCGATGTCCTCGGGGGAGAGCATCCCGCCGATGCTACGATCGAACAGGATGTTGGCCTCGGGGGCGAACTCCGCATCCCCGGCGTAGAGGATGAGCCGCAGCGGCACCTTCGGGAATACCCGGAATTCAAAGCCCGCATCACCCGGCGGAACCGGCCGACCCGTCAACCGCCCGGCCGCCGCCACGAGCCCGGCGACATTCCGTCCGAAGACCTTTTTCAAGGGGTCGATGGCGCGTTTGACGAAGGCACCGAAATAAAAAGCAGCCCCGGGGATCTCGCGGTAGGCCACCCAGTCGCCGGCAATCGCCGCAGGAGACCGCGCCATCAAGTAGTGCAGAATGAGGATCTGCTCCTGGAGCGGTACGTCCCGTTCGGCCGTGGCCAAATCGACAAACGCAAAGCCGGCGCTGCTCACCCGGTAGACCCGATCGAGGAACGGCACGCGCAGAGCGCTGCCGTCCGCGGGTTCGAAGCCCGAGCGGGCCGAGATAAGCTCGAAGGATTCGGCCGCCAGTTTCTCCCGGGCCAGCGCGAGAGCGCCGAGATAGTCGTCAACTCGCGGCATGGGGCATTTTCCTGAAATGAAAAGCCCTCCCCTGAAAAAAGTGAGGGTTTAGGTGGAAACCCCTTTGGGCCCGGACCGTTCCGCAAAAAAACGCCCAGTTCAAGGCGCGCGATTCCCGTCTCGCGAGGCGCACTGTATGTGCGCCGCAGCGAGAGCGGGATGAAGCGCATCGCCGAAATTGGCCCTTGGAGGAAACCGTCAGATTTCCAGCCAGGAATCCGAGTACAGGGTGTTGCCGAGAATGACGCTGACCGTCTTGGCGTAGCCCTGCATTTCCTTGGAGAGGGAGGCCATGTTCGGTTGATTTCCGTCCATCATCCCGTAGATCAGATCGACGATGTCCTGGCGTTTGCCCTTGGCGATGGCGATCAACTGGTCGTCCAAGGGGTCGGCGATGACCGAGTGCATCCCGTTCTTCTGCAGCATCACCATGTAGGTCTGGTTCAGAATCGGGCGCAGGTGACCGGGAGGCCCGTTGGAGATGTTCGAAAGGCCGCAGGTGCTCTTGGCGCCCGGGGCTATTTCCTGGACCATGGCCTGGAAGTTCATCAGGCTGATCAGCTGCGGCTGCTGGATGTTCACCGGCGTCACGATGCCGTCGACCCAGATCTTTTCGTTGGCAATCCCGGCTTCGTTGGCGAAGTAGACCAGCTCGACGCAGAGGGCGGCGCGCTCGTTTTCATCCCGCGGCAGGCCTTCCGGCCCCCACATCAGGGCGATGAAATCGGCATTGTGGTCCTTGGCGATGGGGACCATTTTTTCATAACGCTCCGGCCGGACCATGATGGAGTTGACGAGCGGCGGCTGGGCCGTGGGTTTGTAGACCTTGAGCGCGGCCGCGATGGCGTCGATGTTGGAGGTGTCCAGGGCGAGCGGAACGTCCGGCACCACTTCCTGCACGGTTTTCACCACCCAGGGCATCAGCTCGTGGCCTTCCTTCTTGGCCGGGCCGAGGTTGATGTCGATGTAGTCCATGCCCTTCTCGCGCTGGAACAGGGCCTCCTCCTGGATCGGCTTGGGGTCACGAGCCTTGTATGCCGCGCCGATCTTCTTGGAAATGACGTTCAAGCTTTCACCAATCAACAGCATAACAGCCTCCCTCTTCTCTCAGCGAAATTATCCGAAAACGCCCGGCCGCGGGGGCATGCGTCACGCCCGCCCCCGCGCGAACGCCTGTCATCTTGACTTGAGAAACGCCGGCAGGTGCGCCGCTTCCCGGGGCCCGACCGTGATCTTCCAGCCGGGCAACTCCTCCTCCATATCACCGGCAATGGCCGCCGCGTAGCCGGGGATGATGACCTCCTGGCCCTTGACCTTGTCGGCAATGCCGGACTTTTTCACGAAGGTGCCGACGTCGTCGCCGGCGAACTTGCCGGCCGCCCAGGCGGTCATGACCGACAGGCCCTCCGAGTTCTTGATCAAGAGGTATGACGGCACCCGGCTGGCCTCGATCTCGCCGGAGACGATAAAGTAGGTCAGGGCGAAGTTGGTGGTCACCATGACCGGCGAGTTCTCGTTCGGGTTGTTGATCTCGTAGATGCCCTCGGTCACCGTCATCGGTCGCTGCGGGTCGGTGAAGATATTGAGGCGCTCCAGCAGCAGCGGGAACAGGCTCTCGCCCGCAAAGTCCGACAGCACGACAATGCCGCCGTACTTGGCAACGAAGGTGGCGGCGACGATGGTTTCGACATCCAAATTGCCGGCCATCTCGCAAGGGAAGACGATGGTCGGGAACCCGAGGGCGCGGTTGCCGTCCTTGAGCGCGGCACGCCGGATGGCGATCTGGTCCTGGTGGGCCTGTTTGAGCTCCCGGGAGCCGGAATCTATCACGAGGTCCTTCAGGCCCATCTCGGTCAGCTTCTGGGTCAGCGGGATGAGTTTTTCCACGGAGGCCGCCTTGACGGCGAGCGGCAGGCCGTTTTCCTTGGCCAGCGCGCCGAACTCGGCCAGGTTGGCTTCGGTGGCCGCGTACATGAGCGGGCGCTTGAACTTGCAGGCCGCAACCCCGGCCTTCATCACGTCCGCCTTTTCGGTCATCAGGATTACGTTGAACTCGGAGGTCTCGGCGACGGCCTTGGCGGTCTTGGCGAAGGCCTCCGCCTTCCCGGTTACGTCCTTTACGACCACCAGCTCCGGCCGCAGGTTCAGCCCCACGCGCTCATACTGGAAGGCATTCCACGTTTTAAGCTTGGTTGCCAGCTCCGCCTCGGAGATGTCGGAGCCGACCAGCGCCGCGAGAAGGGTCGGGTTGAAGAAGGTTTTCTCGTGCCGGTACTGAACGGTCTCGCCGCCCGCGGCGGCCGCCCGCACTCCCTTGCCGATGGCAACCGGCCGGATCGGGGGCGCCGAGGCCTCGGAGAGCGCGGCCCGCGCGTCCTCCGACACGTAGGGGCAGGCGTCCAGTTCCGCCTTCCCGGAGGCCAGGTTCATGGCGAACGCCAGACAGGTCGGGACCCCGCATTCCTTGCAGTTCGTTTTCGGAAGGAGCTTGAATATCTGTATGCCCGTCAATGCCATTTCAGTCTCCTTTGTAGATGTTTCGATGTCAGTTGTGGCGGCGCGCCCCCCGCTGCGGGGTGAACGCGCCGCCCATATGCCTGCTGCCGGGCATTATCCGGTGATGATCGGCTCCATCGACAGCGCCGGGTGGTTCTTCTCTTTCAGGAAGGGCAGAATCTCCTCCTCGGTCGTTCCGACGGTCTCATCGGCGATGCGATCGATCAGGTCGGGAATACCGATCTCCTTGCCGCGCTTGATCAGCCGCTCGCGCAGCTCTTCCTTGAGGATCTTCGGCATCCACACCATGCGCTTGATCCCGCCGTCGCCGACGAGGAACTTGCCCTGGGTGACGTTGTACTTGGAGTGGCCCACGAATCCCGGCGACGAAGCGCCGCCGCCCATCACGCCCGCCAGGGTCGTGAACTTCATGCCGCAGGGAGTATCCCCGCTGTAGTCGCGGTTGACGGTCATGACCCCGTTGCAGGAGGGCAGCATGGCCGCGATGGCCTCGCAGCAGCCGCAGGTGGTCATGGGGCTGTGCACCATGGAGTAGAAGTTGTAGTGGGTCACGGCGCCGCGGGAGGCCTTGTAAACGAAATCGTTGACCCCCTTCCACTGGCCGAGCTTGGGATCCAGGCACTCGCCCTTGATGATCGGCTGGTTGGGGCCGGTCGGGTTGATCTCGAAGGAGGCCTTGCAGTCCATCCAGTTGTAGGCGCCGCACAGGCCCGTGCGCTCCGGGCTGACGGTGCAGACGTGGTTGGGCGCAAAGGACTGGCACAGCGTGCAGGAGTAATAGGTCTCGACGGACTCGTCCGTCATCTTCTCCACGCGCTCGTCGCGCGTCTTGTATTCGGCGCGCGCCCGCTTGGTGAGCGCATCCACGTCCTCCTTCTTCGTGTAGAGGGTCACCTGCACCTTGTCGACGATCTTCTGGAAGTCCTGGTGGAACTTGGCGTGCAGCACCACCCCGATGTGCTTCAGCGAGAAGCCCTTCTCGACGGCGGCCTTGCTCAAGCGAATCCAGGCGATGTCGCGCTGGCCGATGTGCATGATGCCCTGGATGTAGTTGACCAGGTGGTGGATCTGGCGCTCGATGATCGGCTCGAAGTCGGTCTGGAACTCGCGGCCGGCGATCTGCACGTAGATCCCCAGAGGAGCGGAGCCGCCCTCCTTGAGCACGTTCACGTCGGGCCCGACGATCACGACCTTGCCGTCCTCGATCTCGTTCATCTCGGCCATTTTGACGAGTTCGGTGCACTGGGTCTTGCCGCCGCCCATCTGACAGTGCAGATCCGCGCCGCGCACGCGCTCACCCTCGTAGGCCGGGCCGAAGGACATCGGGATGTCGATCGTCGCCACCTGCACTTTCAACCCGCGCACCTCCACCGACTTCTGCACCATGTCGGCGTGGGCCACGTTGGCCACCACGTGCTCGTAGGTGCAGACCCCGGTGGGCAGCACCTCGGGGATGTCCGTGTCGGCGATGGTGGGGAAGCCCCAGTTGACGCAGCCGGCCGCGGCCGCGCCCCAGTCGGTGCCGACCTCGCCCAGGGCATTCACGAAGGCGAAGATGCGGTTCTTGTTGTAGAGCAGCATGCGCTTGTAGTCGCCGGGCTGGATTCCGCCGAAGGCCATGGCCGCGCGGTTGGCAAACCCCAGGGCGAAGATGGCCGAGGAGATGTAGGGCCCGAAGGGCACGATGCGGGTGTTCCAGCCGATCTGCACCCCGGCCTGCAGCAGCTGCTGGGCCACGGTGGTGTGGTTGTGCTCGGCGGCGAGAAAGATG
>DATITS010000264.1:0-15523 GCA_035467535.1 Desulfobacterales bacterium | reverse complement strand
GCTGGTCATGGACCCGCCGATTCTGGTCCTGGATGAGCCTTTCGCCAACCTGGACTGGGTCTTTGCGCGAAGGGTGAGATCTCTGCTGGCCGACCTGCACCGGCGCGGCAAAACGGTCATCGTCATCGAACACCGCACCGGTGATTTCCTGCAGGATGCCACCCGGCTCGCCGTTTTTGACAACGGGCGCTGCACGCACATCGTGCCGCCCGCGGATTTTCGACGCATCCTCGAAGAGCGCCGCCTCATACCGGCCTTTCCCGCGCTCTCTTTGCCGGCGGTCAGCGAAACCGACGCGCCGGTGCTGGCCGTAGAGCATCTCGCTTATTCCATTGAAAAAAAGAAGATCCTTGAAGATGTCTCTTTCGCGCTGCGGCCCGGGGAGGTGGTCGCCCTGGTGGGCCAAAACGGCGCCGGAAAGTCGACGCTGGTCAGGCACCTGATCGGCCTTCTGAAGCCCTCCGGCGGCGGCGTTTGCCTTCACGGCCGCAGCATCGGCGAGCAGGCGCCCTCGGAACTCGCGCGCAGCATCGGCGTCTGCTTCCAGAACCCGAACGACCAGTTTTTCAAAACGACGGTCCGGGATGAGCTCGAGCTCGGTCTGCGCCGGCGCGGCGCAACGGTCGGCGGCGGCATCGATGAACTTTGCCGGCGCTTCAAGCTCGACCGCCTGCTCGACCGATCCCCCTACAAGCTGAGCGAAGGCGAAAAAAAGCAAGTGGCCATTTCCGCCGTTCTGGCGATGGGCCCTGAAGTTCTCGTTCTGGATGAGCCCACGGTCAGCCAGGATGCTGCCGGCAAGCAGGCACTGGCCGCATGGATCGGCACACTCGCAGGTCAGGGGATCGCCGTGCTGGTGGCAACCCACGACATGGACTTCGCCGCCGCCTGCGCCGGCCGCTGGGTCCTGCTCGCCGAGGGCCGTGTGCGAGGCGATGGGGCGGCGGCGGACATCACCCGTTTGATGCGCGCCGAAAGCCTTGAACCCGAACCTCTTCCGGCCGGCGGGAACACGGCCGCCGCTCGGCCCGTCCGCAGCAATCTCAGCCCGCTGACCCGGCTCGTGCTTTTGTTCGCGGGGGTCGGCGCCGTCCTCGCTTCCCACTCGACCGCCGCCCTGGCGGCGGAGGCCGCAGGGGTTGCGCTCCTGCTGCTGAGCCGCCGCGAGCGGCAGACCCGGTCGCTGCGACTGATGGGGCCGATGGTGGCGCTGGTGGCGGTTCTCGGGATCGTGTTTTTCGATCTTGCGACCGCGCTGTCTTTAGCGTTGCGGGTGTTCAGCCTGCTGGGGATTTCGGCGGTCTGTTTTGCGTCCCTGCACCCGGAGGAGGTTGGCGCCTCACTCGCGGAACTCAGGATCCCGCCGGGTCCGGCGTTCATTTTGACGGCCGGCCTGCGTTATGTGCCGCTGATCGAAAAAAAGATCCGCTCGATCCGGGACGCGCAACAGGCCCGGGGGATCGATCTGCGGCCCAGGCTTGCGAACGTCGGCAACTGGATGGCTCTTTTGCTGCCGCTCCTGGTCCAATGCTTTCTGCTGGCGGACGAGCTGGCGCTCGCCATGGAGGCGCGCGGGTTTTCCGGCAAACGGCGCACGTTGCGGCCCCCGGCGCGATTGGGGCCCCGGGACTGGGCGATCATGGCCGCGGCGTTCTGCGCGCTACTGCTGCTGATCTATTGGGAAAGGGGCTGATGCCGCCAAAAAGCGGCGCAGGGCCACAGCGGGGTCCGGGGCATCGTTGATGCCCGAGATGACGGCGCAGTAACGCACGCCGGTTTCCAGCACCGGCCGGAGACTCGCATGGGTGATGCCGCCGATCGCCACCACGGGGATCTCCACGGCCTTGACCACCGCTTGCAGCCCCTGCAGACCGATGACGACGGCCTCCGGCTTGGTGGGGGTGGCGAAGACGGCGCCCGTGCCCACGTAGGTCGCACCGGCCGCCGCGGCGGAGCGCGCCAGGTCGGGGTACCGCGCCGAGACGCCGACGATCATCGACGCGGGGGCCCGCCGCACCACCTCGCGAAAACCTTGATCCTCCTGCCCGACATGGATGCCGTCGGCGCCGATATCCAGGGCGATCTCCACCCGGTCGTTCACGATCAGCACCGCATCGTCATAGGCGCGCACGCACTCCAGCACTTCACGCGCGGCGCTTGCGAAAGCCGCGTCATCCGCAGTCTTGTGCCGAAACTGGATGACCCGGGCCCCCGCATCGAGCAGGGTCCGGCAGAGTGCCACCGTGTCGGCAAAGCAGTAGATGCGGGCCGGGGCGCGAAGGAAGATGTCTACAGGGTTACGCATGGATAAAGGCTGCACGAGGCTGCCGTGCCGGTTCAGCGCCAGTCTTCCCGCACCGGCGCGAACATCTCGATGACCTCCGCGGGGCCTTCGAGGCAGCGGCCGGAATGGATGGCGCCGGAAGGAATGTGATAGGCCCCGCCGGCTGTGACGATCTGCTTTTCGCCCGCGATGGTGAGCTCCATTTCGCCTTTCATCACGGTGCCGATCTGCTCGTGGGGATGGGCATGCTCGGGCACCCCGGAGCCATGGGCGATGGTGAAAAAAGCCACGGTCATGCGTTCGCCGTGGATGACCCGCACCGCAACGCCGGCGGCGGGGTGCCTGGGAACAATCTCTTCAACCGTGTAAAACGTCATGGCCCCTCCTGCCGTTACAACCCGCAAAACCGTTTTACGTCCTCGTTGACCATCAGCTCGGCGACCGTCCCCTCGCAGCGGATGCGGCCGTTGTCGATGATGTAGCCGTAGTCGCTCAGCCCCAGGGTGAACTTGAGGTTCTGCTCCGCGAGCAGCACGGTCAGTCCGAGCGCCTTCAGCCGGGCGATGCGGTCCCCCAGGACCTTCACCATGAGGGGCGCCAGGCCCTCGGTCGGCTCGTCCAGGAGCAGCAGCCGGGGGTTGGTCATCAGCGCGCGGGCGATGGCGAGCATCTTCTGCTCGCCGCCGCTCAGAAGCCCCCCCCGGCGCGCGTCCATGGGCTTGAGCGGCGGGAAGAGCTCGTAGACCTTCTCCTTGTCCCACGCCTCGGTGCCCGGGCCCTGGCGGGCGGCGATGGCGAGGTTCTCCCCCACGGTGAGGTCCGCGAAGATGCGGCGGTCGTCGGGGACGTAGCCGATGCCCTTGCGCACCAGCCGGAAGGGAGCGACCCCCGTCACGTCCTCGTCGTTAAGGCGCACCCGGCCC
This sequence comes from Desulfobacterales bacterium, assembly GCA_035467535.1. GTDB lineage: Bacteria > Desulfobacterota > Desulfobacteria > Desulfobacterales > SpSt-501 > SpSt-501. Next base: position 12,316 of record DATITS010000264.1, on the reverse strand, counting down.
CGGACCGGCGGCACCAGCCCCATGATGCTCCGCAGCGTCGTGGTCTTGCCCGCCCCGTTGCGGCCGAGCAGACAGACCACCTGCCCCTGCTTGATCTTCAGGGAGACGTCGAAGAGGATGTGGCTCATCCCGTAAAACGTGTGAATGCCCTCGACCTCAAGCATCTTCAGGCCCCCCGAGGTAGGCTTCCTGCACGGTGACGTTGCGCCGCACCGCCTCCGGCTCGGCCTGGATGATGGTGCGGCCCTGCTGCATCACCATGATGCGGGTCGCGACATTGAACACCACGTCCATATCGTGCTCGCAGAAGAGGATGGTCAGCCCCTGCTCACGCGCAAGGCGCGTCACCAGCCCCATGGTGGCCGCGGTCTCCTCCGGCGACATGCCGGCCGTCGGCTCGTCCAAAATGAGCAGCTCGGGCTCGTTGCCCAGGGCGATGGCGATTTCGAGCGTCCGCTTGTCGCCGTGGGACAGCGCGCCGGCGATGGAGCGCTGTTTGTCGACCAGGCCGACACTTGCAAGAATCCGCTCCGTCTCTTTCACGACCATGCGCTGGGCCGGCCGGAAGAGCGTGCGGCTCAGGTGCTTCTGGGAGAGCACCGAGACCTGAACGTTGCGGAACACCGTGAGCCGCGGGAAGATGTTGGCGACCTGGAAGGAGCGGGCGATGCCCTTGCGGCAGATCGCGTGAGGGGGCAGGCGGCTGATCTCCTCGCCGTTGAACGTGATCCGACCCTGATCAGGCTTCAGATGTCCGGTGATCAGATTGAAGAGGGTGGTCTTGCCGGCGCCGTTCGGCCCGATGACGGCCACGAGTTCCCCTCGGTCCACGGCGAGGCGGGCGCCGTCGACCGCCTTGAAGTCGTCAAAGGATTTGCGAAGATTTTCGACCCGCAGCATCGTGGCCCCCTACTCCTCCGCCTTCATGGAGGCGCGCCGCCCGCGCTGCCGGACGCGTTCCCGCAGGTTGATGCTCATGAGGCCCTCGGGCAGGAAAAAAATCAGCAGAATCAGAACGATGCCCAGGACCAGCGTCCAGTAATCCGTGTAGCTGCCGACGAAGGTGCGCAGCGCCACCATGATCGCCGCCCCCAGCATCGGACCGTAAAAAGTGAACCACCCGCCCAGCAGGCACATGATGAAAATTTCAAGCGAAAGTACCCAGAACAGCATGTCGGGGAAGACCGAACCCTCCAGCACGACGAAGAGCACTCCGGCGACACCGGAGAAAAACGTGGCGACGACGATACCGACGAGCTGGTGGCGCCGCACGTTGATGCCGACCGCCTCGCAGCGCTGGGGGTTGTCCCGGATCGCCCGCAGGCTCACCCCGAACGGCGACTTCAGGATCAGGTACATGAGGGCCAGGCAGACGGCCACCACGCCGAGCACGAAATAGTAAATCGCGGTCGCGGACGACAGGAACTCCGGCAGGGGGATGCCGTGTATGCCGTCATCCCCGTTGGTCAGACTGTACCAGCGCAGGACGACGATCCAGATCAGCGAGCCCAGGGAGATCTGCAGCATGCCGTAGTAGAGTTTGTTCAGGCGCACGCAAATGGCGCCGACGACCAACCCCGTGACCGCTGCCGCGATCGGCCCGGTGCCGAAGGCCACCCACGCCGGCAGCGACGTCTTGGTCAGGATGAGCGCGGCCGTATACGCCCCGACCCCGTAGAACGCCGCGTGGTGGAATTGGTAGGCACCGCCGTGGCCGACCAGCAGGTTCAGGCTCATGGCCAGCAGCCCCGTCACGAAGATCACTCCGATAATGTAGACGTAGAACCGACCGGCAACGGCAGGCACCAGGAGCAGCACCAGGAGCAGCACAACGTTCTGCACAAACGCGCGGGAGCGGACGATGTCGGCGATCACGGAAGCCCCCCTTTTCTACCAGACCGATTTCAGCAGGCCGGTGGGCTTCAAGGTCAGGATGACGACCACCGCCAGGTACGGAAAGACGATCGCGAACTGGGGCAGGATCAGGACCCCAATGGACTGGGTGATGCCGAAGATGAGGGATCCCACCAGGGCGCCCCAGATGTTGCCCAAGCCGCCGATGGTGACGATCAGGAAGGTCTCGATGATGATGGTGTGATCCATGCCCAGGGTGATGCTCACCGTCGGGGACACCAGGGCGCCGCCCAGCCCGGCCAGCAGGCAGCCGAGCACGAAGGCCAGGGCGAAGACCCAGCTCACGTTGACCCCGATCGCGCCGACCATCTCGCGGTCCACCGCCGCGGCGCGGGCGATCTTGCCGAACATGGTCCTGCTGGTGAGCAGCCACAGGCCGACGGCGACCACCGGGCCGACAACGAGCAGAAAGAGGTTGTAGCGAGGGAAGGCCGTGCCGAGCACCGACACCGATCCCTGGAGAAAGGGCGGCGCGGTGAGGGAGCGGTAGTCCGCGCCCCACGTGATTTTCGTCAGGTCCCCCAGGATCAGCATGAGCGCGAAGGTGAACAGGAGCAGCATGAGGTGCTCGCGCTCGTAGAGATGGCAGAACAGGGTTCGCTCGGCGATCAGGCTGATCCCCGCCACGCAGAGCGGGGCGAGCACGAGGGCGAGCCAGAAGCCGGACACACCGCCGACCGCCGTGGCGACACTATGGGCCACAAAGGCGCCGATCATGTAGAGGGAGCCATGGGCCACGTTGGGCACGCGCAGCACGCCGAGGATGAAACTCATGCCCGCGGAGACGATGAAGAGAATCATGGCCCGGCTCAGGCCCACCAGCAGTTGGCTGGTGAAGCCGGCCATGGTGATGCTTTGTTCCATATTACGTCTGAATCCTTCAGCCGCCCCGGAAAATCCTCTGCCCGCCGCCGGACACGGGCGGGGCGGACAGAGGGGCAGGCGGATTTATTGTCCTTTGCGGGCGGCCTCGATTTCCCCGCAGGTGGGCATGACCTCGACCCCCCGCAGGGTCATGATGTCGGTGGCGACGGCAAACCCGTATTCCTTGGAGATCTTGGTGGTCCCGAAAAGCATCGGTAAAATGGCCTGGTGGTCGCAGGCGCGCATTTCCACCTTGCCCACGGGCGAGTCGACCTTCAGCCCCTCCAGGGCGTCGATGAACTTCTCCTTGTCGATCTTGCCGGCCTGGCGGTAGGCCTCGGCAATGAAGTGGGCCGTCGTGTAGGCGTGGAAGGCCGGAAATCCCGGAGGCGTCTTATAGCGGGCCTGGAACTCCTTCACGAACTTCTGGTTCATGCTCAGCTCCGGAAAATAGAACAGGTAGTCCATGGTGCCCATCACCCCTTCCGGGGCTTCGGCGCCGAGCGGCTTCAGGACGGCATAATCGATCGCGGTGTGGATGTAGACGGGAATCTTCTGGCTGATCCCCGTGGTCTTGATCGTCTTCAGCACGTTGGCCATGCTGGCGCCGCCGGTGCAGAAATGGATGGCATCGGGGTTGGCGGCCTGGATGCTCGTGAAATACGGAATCAGGTCCGGCTCGCCGGGCTTCCACCAGGTCTTGCCGATGACCTCCACGTCCGGTTTGGCCTGTTTCAGGTAGCGCCAGAAGCTCTCGTCGAGGGCGTGGCCGTATTCGTAGTCGTCGCCGGCGACCCAGTATTTCTTGTAGGGTTTCTTGGAGAGCACGTTGGCGGCGGTCTTGCCGGCCATGGCCGTGTTTTCGGTCACGGAGAAGACATAGCGGTGGCCGTTCTTGCCGGTGATGTTCTCGCTCTTGCCCATCCAGGTGATGAAGGGGATTTTCTCCTTCTTGGCGACACCGTCGGACACGGCGAGCGACACGCCGCTGTTGACGGTCCCGACCAGCAGGTCCACGTTCTCCTTCAGCACGAGCTCCTTGGCCATGTTGAGGGCGATGTCCACCTTGAACTTGTCGTCCCGGGTGACGAACTCGATTTTGCCGCCGAGGACCCCCTGCTTGTTGATCTCGTCTACCGCCATCTTGAAACCGTTGAGGGCGTCGTTGCCGAAAACCGCCGGCGGACCGCTGTAGGTGTCGATGATGCCGACCTTGATGTTGCGTGCATCGGCCGCGGCCGGGAAAAACAGCGCTACGGCGGCGACCATCCCCGTCGCCAGGACCAGACCGACACTGAAGACGCTTTTCGTTTTCATAAAGATCCTCCCTGTTTTTTCAGGATTGGTGGAGCCCCCCTGGTCAAACACCCCCGGGCCGAAGGTGCGCGCGCCAGCAGGCTGCGGCTTGAAATAATCTATGTTTCCTAATAAGGTTGCCTGGCGAAGTCAAGAAATAACTATCCGTTCTGCGAGGTGAGACATGATCCGCATCAACGAAAATTACTCCAAGCTCCAAGCCTCCTACCTGTTTTCAGACATCGCCAAGCGGGTGGCGGCCTATCAGAAAGCCCACCCGGACCAGGAAATCATCAAGCTCGGCATCGGCGACGTCACCCGCCCGCTGGCGGCGGCCTGCATCCAGGCCTTCCACAAGGCGGTCGACGAAATGGCCGAGGCCGCCACCTTTCGCGGCTACGGGCCCGAACAGGGCTATGACTTCCTGCGGGAGAAGATCGCGAAGGAAGATTTCCAGGCCCGCGGCGCGGACATCGCCGCCGACGAGATCTTCGTGAGCGACGGCGCAAAATGCGACAACGGCAACCTCCAGGAGGTCTTTGCCACGGACATCACGGTGGCGATCCCGGACCCGGTCTACCCGGTTTACCTCGACACCAACGTCATGGCCGGCCGCACCGGGGCTTTCGCCGACGGGCGCTACGCGGGGGTCGTCTACATGGACTGCACCCGCGAGACCGGATTCATCCCGTTGGTTCCCCGGCAGAAGGTGGACCTGATCTATCTCTGTTTCCCCAACAACCCCACCGGCGGGACCATCACCAAGCCCGAGCTCAAGCGGTGGGTGGACTATGCCCGGCAGAACAAGGCCATCATTCTTTTCGATGCGGCCTACGAGACGTTCATCCGTGACGACCGCCTGCCGCATTCGATCTTTGAGGTCGAGGGCGCCCGCGAGGTGGCCATCGAGTTCCGCAGCTTCTCCAAGCAGGCGGGCTTCACCGGCACCCGCTGCGGGTACATGGTCGTACCGAAATCCTGCCTGGCCTACACGGCGGCGGGTGAGCCGCGGCCGGTGCACGCGCTCTGGCTCCGGCGGCACACGACCAAGTTCAACGGCGTCTCCTACCCCGTGCAGCGGGCGGCCGAGGCGGTCTATAGCCCGCAGGGCCGCGCCCAGTGCCGGGAGCTCATCGACTACTACCTGCGCAACGCGGCCCTCATCCGCAAGGAGATGGCCACCCTGGGGTATGAATGCATCGGCGGGGACAACTCGCCCTACATCTGGGTGGACGGGAAGATGGACTCCTGGAAGTTCTTCGACCTGCTGCTGGAGAAGGCGAACGTCGTCTGCACGCCGGGGGTGGGCTTCGGCCGCTGCGGCGCCGGCTACATTCGGATCAGCGCCTTCAACGACTACGAAAAAGTGCAGGCAGCAATCGAGCGCATCCGCAAGACGCTCAAAGACTGAGGGGACCGGGGCGCATGATAAAAAAAGGGCGGTTGCCAAAACGGCCGACCGCCCTTAATGTTTTTTGCCGGTCTCGGATCAGACCGCGTCTTTCAATTTTTTGCCGGCCTTGAATTTGACGACCGTGGATGCCTTGATCTTGATCTCGGCGCCGGTCTGGGGGTTTCTGCCCTTGCGGGCCTTGCGGCGGCCCTTGGAGAAAGTGCCGAATCCGACCAACGTCACTTTGCCTTCTTTCTTCTTCAGGTTCTTCACGATCCCGTCGATGAAAGAATCCAGCGCGGCACCGGCGGCGACTTTGGTGATACCGGCGTCTTTGGCCATGGCCTCAATCAAATCAGCTTTCGTCATTCTAGACCTCCTTGTTGGATGATGGGGCGATAGTGGAACAGCCTCGGTTCAAATGAATAGCCCAATATAGAGATCACATGGGATTGTCAATAGGAATGTTGCCTCACGCCTTACGTCGCCTGCGTTTGGCGCGGGTCGGCATCGTCGGCCTGGGCTGGGTCCTCCTGGTGCTGAGCGGGCCGGCCGCCGCCGCCGGCCCCGTGGAAACGTGCCGCCAGACCGTTGCGCAAGGCCTGCGCATCCTGAATGACCCGCAGGGCCGGTCGCCGGAGCGCAAGTCCCTGCAGCAGGAGCGGCTCTGGACCGTGCTGGCCGAGGGGTTCGACTTCACCGAGTTTTCCAAGCGGGTTCTGGCGGAGAAGTGGACTGCGTTCCTGCCGGCGCAGCAGACCGAGTTTGTGGACGTCTTCTCGAGGTTCCTGGGAAATTACTACCTGGAGCAGCTCCTGAACCATTACACGAGCGAGACCGTTGCCTGCCGCGGCCAGGAGGTGCTGGGACCGGGGCGAGTCGTGGTAAAAGCCGACGTGGTCTGGATGCGCCGGCCGGTGCCGGTGGAGGTGCGCATGCTGAAACATGCCGGACGCTGGAGGGTCTATGACGTAAGCGTGATCGGCTTCAGCGCGGTCGCGATCTACCGGGCCCAGTTCCGGGAGATCATGCGCACCCATTCCCCGGCGCAGGCAATCGCGCTGGTCAGAAGCCGGATAAACGAGTGAGCACGGCGGCCGGGGGCTCGACCGGCCGCCTCCTATTCCTCCAGCTGTTTTTTGAAGGCGTCGACGGCTTCCTGCAGCATGCGGCGGATGAACACTTCCTTGTCCCCGCGCGCCAGCTGCCGGTAGGTTCCGTAATCGGGGTGACTCTCGTTCAATTCCGGCGGGCTCGTCTTCGCCTGCAGTTTCAGCTTTTCGAATTGCCGCACCATCTCGATCAGGCTGAGCTGCGCCCCGGGCAGGTTTTGGACCCACCCCAAACGGCGCATCATTTCGAAACGCACCTGATCGGCCAGCAGCAGGTGAATGTCGACCACCCGCATCTGTTCATCGTTGCTGAGGTGGTAGAACTTGGCGGCCGGCCCCAGGTCGAGCGCCCCCATGATAAGCTCGTAGAAGGCGACCGCGCTGTTCTCGCCGGGTTGGGCCAGGGAAAAGACCGTCTTGTCCGAAAGGTCCGATGCCCGTGCCGGCGTGCCGTAGGCTTCCCCGAAGCGCTGCTGCCAGGCGCCGAAGCACTTCTGCTCGAGGGTCTTGTCACGGAAGGACTCTAGATCAACGATTTTGGTCATGAGCGGATCCTGCTGTGCTGTCCCGGGTGGACGCGCTTCTGTCGCGCGATCAGCACCCCAGGCCGATCCGCGATAGCGGTCGTCATCATGCCACCGATCTCTGCGACCGTCAAGAAGTCTGTTCCCGCTCGAGCCATGCAGCTGGCCCGGGTGTTGCTTGCCAAAAACGATGAGGCGTTATAGACTTTGTGAATTCGCAACACGTTTTCCTAACCAATGGACCCGATGGAAATACTGGCGCACATTCCGATTGAGCTGGACCCGGCATCCGTTCACGGCAAGTTGAAGTCCCATGACCGCGGGGCGGTCGAGGGGCTCATCGCCCGGGTGATTTCGTTGGCGCAGGCCCGGGCGGTATTTGCCACCGCCTACGTCGAGGCCCGCAAGGAAGACGCTGTGGTGATCGAGGGCCGGCGGTTCAAGAGCCGCGTGCTGCGCAAGAACCTGGACGATGTGGGCCGCGTGTTTCCCGCCGTGGTCACCCTGGGGGAGCGCTTCGATGCGGCCGTCGAAGCGACCGGCGATCTGCTGGAAAAATACTACCTCGATGCCATCGGGAACCTGGCCCTGGCGGAAGCGCGGGCGCACCTGATCGCCCGTCTCTGCCAGCGCCTGGCCATCGACAAGCTCTCCTGGATGAGCCCGGGCTCCCTCGCCGACTGGCCGCTTGAAGAGCAGGTGCCGCTTTTTGAACTCCTGGGCGGTGTCGAGGCCGCGATCGGCGTGCGCCTGACCGACAGCCTCCTCATGCTGCCGCGCAAGTCGGTGTCCGGAATTTTCTTCCCGGCCGAGAGCACCTTCTTCAGCTGCCGCCTCTGCCCCCGCGACCGCTGCGACAACCGCAAGGCGCGCTATGACGAGGCCGCCGCGCGCGCATACGGCATCCTCAAATAGGATGGCTGCGTAAAAAGGCCAATCTCGGCGTTGCGCTTCATCTCGCTGGCGCTGCGGCGTACTGAAAATATGTGAGCATTTACAAAAACCGCACAACGCCGGATCACGGCCTGAGGCGCGGTTTTCCGACACCCTGCTATACCGCATCCCGCTTTGCCGGCGACCTGAAGCGCATGCCGAACAGCCCCAGTTCGAACAGCAGGTAGAGCGGCACGGCCATCATCGAGAGGTTGAAGGCGTCCGGCGTGGGGGTGAGCACGGCCGAGACGATGGTGATGACGAGAACGGCATAGCGGCGATTGCCTGCGAGCCTCTGATACGCGACGATCCCGATACGCCCCGCGAGGATCATGGCGAGCGGCAGCTCGAAGATGAACCCGAATCCGAAGAGAAACAGCAGGCAGAAAGAGACAAACTTCTGCACGGAGATGATGGCCTCGATGTTAGGCCCTTCGAACTCGAGCAGGAACTGCACCCCGTAAGGCAGCGAAATGTTCAGGCAGAAGAGCACACCGGCGCCAAACAGAACCACGGCCGCCAGCCAGAAGCCGCGCATCATGCGGCGGTTCAACGTCGGGTAAAGCGGCTGGACCCCCGCCAGGAGAGCATACAGGATGTAGGGCATGCTCGCGAAGACGCCGAAGGCGAGGCCCAGGTTGAGAAAGCTGAAAAACGTCTCCGGGATGCCGTAGGCCGCCAGCCGGACGCCGGTCTGGCGCTGCAGAAGCCGCATGATCGACTCCGCCAGGAAGTACCCGCCGATCGAGAACACCACCACCACGACGCCAATCCGGATGAAGGACGTGCGCAGCGACTGCAGGACTCGATAGACCCGGTCCGCGCGTTCGGCCGGAGGAGGTTGGGCGGTAGCGTCAGTTGCAGACATGCGATAGCTTTCCCGGGCACGGGCGCCCGTCACGAATACGTGCCCCTATTGCCATGATCGTCTGCGGCGTGTCAAGCGGGCAGGCGCACGCGGGTCCGGCCCCGGCGCTCATGCAGACCGCCGGCTGGCCCGGTCGAGGCTTCGGTACTGGATGGCCTCGGAGATGTGCGCAACCCCGATGCCGGCCGCGCCCGCCAGGTCGGCGATGGTGCGGGAAATCTTGAGCACGCGGTTGAACGCTCGGGCGGAGAGGCCGAGTTTGTCGATGGCGGACTCGAGCAGGCTGCGGGAGTCATCGTCGATGCGGCAGTGGGTTCGGATGTGTCGGCTGGCCATCTGGGCGTTGCAGAAGATCCGGGTGCGCGCAAAACGGGCGGACTGGAGCTCCCGGGCGCGGGTCACGCGCTCACGGATGGCAGCAGAGCTCTCCGCGTGGGCCTCGTCCAGGAGGTCTTTATAGGGCACGGCCGGCACCTCCACGTGGATGTCAATCCGGTCGAGCAGCGGCCCCGAAATCCTGGACCGGTAGCGGTGGATCTGGGGATAGGTGCAGCGGCACTCGTGTTTGGGATCCCCGAGATACCCGCACGGGCAGGGGTTCATGGCCGCCACCAGCATGAAACTTGCCGGATAGGTCAGGGCCGAGGCGGCCCGGGAGATGGTCACCCGCATGTCCTCGAGCGGCTGGCGCAGAACTTCGAGTACGTGCTTCTTGAACTCCGGCAGTTCGTCCAGAAAAAGCACGCCGTTGTGCGCCAGGCTGACCTCGCCGGGTCTGGGGATGTGGCCCCCGCCGATCAGACCGGCATCCGAGATGGTATGATGCGGCGAGCGGAACGGGCGGCGCGTGACGAGCGCCTGACCGTCCGTGAGCATGCCGACCACGCTGAAAACCTTGGTGGTCTCGACGGCTTCCTCAAAGGTGATGGGCGGCAGGATGCTCGGAAGCCGCTTCGCGAGCATGGTCTTGCCCGAACCGGGAGGGCCGACCATGATGAGGTTGTGCCCGCCGGCCGCCGCGATCTCGAGCGCCCGCTTGGCGTGCTCCTGCCCGCACACCTCGGCATAGTCCACGTCGAAGTCAGCCTCCCGGCCGAACATGTCGTGAATGTCGGTCCTCTCCGGTGCGATAGCCCTCTGACCCCGCAGGAAGCCTACCACCTGGGACAGCGTTTTGACCGGCAGCACGTCGATATCGCTGATGACCGAGGCTTCGCGCCCGTTTTCGTGGGGGACGATGATCGCCGGGTGCCCCGCCTGGCGCGCCGAAAGGGCCATGGGCAGGGACCCCCGGACGGGTTTGACGCGGCCGTCCAGAGACAACTCGCCCAAGACCAGGTAGCGGGAGACCATTTCCTGGGGGACAACGCCCGTCGCCGCCAGGATTCCGAGGGCGATCGGCAGGTCGAAGCCGGTGCCCTCCTTCTTGATGTCGGCCGGCGCCAGGTTGACGGTGATCCGGTCGTCCGGGAAGCGGTAGCCGGAGTTGGTGATGGCGGACTTGACCCGTTCGCGGCTCTCCTTGACCGATGCCTCCGGCAACCCGACCGTGGCAAAGCTGGGCAGGCCGGAGCTGATGTCGACTTCCACCTCCACCCGGTAGGCATCGATTCCAAGGACCGCACTGCTCAAGACTTTGGCAAGCACATGGCCTCCGCTATAGCTCCCCGGCGCACGGGACCCCCCCGTCTTCAGCCGAATACGGTACGGTTTTCTTCCCCCGCCGCTCCGGTGGACGCCGATCATAGCAGAAGCCTCCCGCGTCGACAATCCCCCGGATTGAAGACCCCTGCATCAAGCTGCAGGGACTCTTCGACCGTAAGGAATGCGGTCTTTTTTTATGACCCGCTCGCTTTCGCAGTTCACCCGAGCCGCTTTCTCCGGTCCCGCTGAAACGATCCGTGCAGGCAGGCGCCCCCCTTCCCGGGGGCCGGAAACAGGCCCCGCCACCGTTCGGACGCGACCTCTGCCAAGGCCCCTTCAGGCCGTTGCCCGTGCTTGCAATTTCACTTCCGATCGGTTAATGAACTCCCATCGGGTAACTACTCAGGTAGTTACGAACGAGGTTCCTAACCGCCATGGCCCCGCAAGGCAAACACACGACCTGCGCTCTGCTGGTGAGCGTTCTGCTGCTCGTTTCCCCCGCGGCAGCGGCCCAAACCGCCGCCGTCGACAACATCACGGTGTCGAACACCAACGACGACCTGCTGCTGTATGCAAGCCTGCAGGGGGCCTTCACCGAGCGGATCAAGCAGGCCGTCCTGAGCGGAGCGACGACGTCCGTCGTGTTCATCATCCTGCTCAAGCAGGGGCGCTTTCTGTGGTTCGACGACACGATCGCCGACATCAACGTGGTACACTCGATCGCCTACGACAAGGCCAAAAAAGAATTCGTGGTGCGGCGCTCCTGGAGGAACAGCGAGCCGGAGATCACCCCGTCCTTCGAAGAGGCCCAGGTGCTGGTGAGCCGCATCGAAAGTCTGAAGATCATTCCGCTCAGCCGCATCACCAAGGGTTCACAGTACCAGTTGCGAATAAAGGCCGAGGCCGGCCGGAAAACCCTTCCCATGGGCCTGAACACCGTTCTGTTTTTCATGTCCTTCTGGGACGTGTCAACGGACTGGTACATCATCGACTTCACCTTCTGACAACGGGCTCCTCTTCAGCCCTGCACGAAAACAATCCATGCCGCTCAGAGTCATCGCCGGGCAGTTGCGGGGAAAGTTGCTGGTCACGGTGCCGGGGCGTGAGACGCGGCCGACCGCCGACCGGATTCGCGAGTCTATTTTCAACATCCTGGGGACCGCCGTGCGCCACGCGCACGTGCTCGACCTGTTTTCCGGGACCGGCGCGTTTGGCATCGAGGCCCTCAGCCGCGGGGCCGATTTCGCGCTGTTCATCGAAAACGGGCGGGAGGCGCTCGGGGTGCTCAACCGCAACATCCAGTCCTGCCGCTTGGCGGACCGGAGCCGCGTGCTGCGCCGGGATGCGGTCGGAAACCTGAACGACATTGCGGACGGCGACCGGAAGTTCGACCTGGTGTTCATGGACCCCCCTTACCGCGCAGGCATGATCGCACCGACCCTGCGTCGTCTCGCCGATTCCCGGTGCATCGCGGACAAAGCCCGGATCGTGGTGGAGCATGCTGCCGGAGAGGCCGTCGGGGAGGCCCCGCCCTTTCACTTGCAGGATCACCGCCGCTACGGCAAAACGCTTGTGTCGTTTTTGACATGTGTGCTATGAGTCGAGCGTCCGATTCCCCCCGACCTGCGCGCTTCAGATCTTGACCAGGAGGAGACCGCTGAATGGAACGCATCGCCATCTACCCAGGCTCGTTTGACCCCGTCACCAACGGCCATCTGGATCTGCTCCACCGCGGGCTGAAAATCTTCGACCGCGTCATCGTGACCAT
>DATITS010000263.1:0-2181 GCA_035467535.1 Desulfobacterales bacterium | reverse complement strand
TGAGGGCGTCCCCGCTGTGCCGGGCGTACTCGCCGTAGGTATCGACGGCGCTCTTACGGCCGGTCAGTCCGGAGTGGTGGGTCGGCCCTCCCTGATAGGGTCCGTCGGGATTGACAAGAATGCGGGTCTCCTTGTCCGGCTTGATTTTTTCGTTCTTGAAAACCGGCTTGACCACGGTGTCCATGATGGATTCGGTCAACTTTTTCGGATCCACCTGCTTGGGATGATCGAGACTTGCCATGATCGCAATGCTGTGGATGCGCACCGGCCGGAGGCGGTCGTAGGCTACCGCCACCTGGACCTTGCCGTCCGGTAGCAGGTAGGGGAGGGTCTTCTGATGCCGGACCTCCGCCAGCCGGCGGGACAGCTGGTGGGCCAGCATGATCGGCAGCGGCATGAGCGCCGGGGTCTGGTCGCAGGCGAAGCCGAAGAGGGTGACCTGGTTTTTGGCGGACACCCGGTCGATCTCCTCATCCGAGAGTTTCTCCTCCTCGAAGCGCTGCGCCATGTTGAGCGGCAGCTCCTGGGGCGCCGAGAGGATACTGCAAATCTTGGCGTTGAAATCCGGCTGGTCGTAGCCGATACGCTGGATGACCTTGCGCGCCAGGTAGGAAAAATCGACTTTGGCGTCGGTTGCATAGCGCACGGCGATGAAGACGATGGCGCTCGACACCGCGCATTCGGCGCGTACCCGGGCATACGGGTCCTGCTTCAGAAGGTGGTCGACGATGCTGTCGCTGATCTGATCGCAGAGCTTGTCCGGATGGCCTTCCGTGACGGATTCGGATGTGAAGATCACGTTGTCACCTCTTGGGTAGGATTCGATTGAACCAGTTTGCGGGACTCGTTGGCAAGGAACGGCAAAAGTGCGGCCGCGCCGATGACCGCCACGTCAATGACCGCCGGCGGCGTGAGCCCCAGGAAACCCCGCAGGCCCGGGATAAGCAGGGTCAGCACCTGCAGCGCGAGCGATCCGCCCACGGCCGCATTGAGATAGGGGTTGGTCGGGGGGCGTTTTTTCCCCAGCAGACTGTGGTGATCGGAGCGGCAGCTGAATGCGTGCAGCAGCTGGCCGAACACCAGCGCCTGGAAGGCCAGGGAGCCGGCGCGCGGCCCCTGGCCGTAGCGGCTGAAGCCGTAGCCGTAGGCCGCCAGGGCGCTGGTGCTGATGATGGCGGACTCCAGCGCCATTTTGCGGAACTCGCTGCCTGAAAACAGCGGTGCGCCGGCCGGCCGCGGCATCTGCTCCATAATGTCCGGCTCCGGCTCCTCCCGCGAGAGGGCCAGGCCCGGGAAAATGTCCGAGATGATGTTGATCCACAAAAGCTGCATGACGTTGAGCGGAAACCCCAGCCCCAGCGCCATGCACGTGAACATGACGAGGATCTCGGTCATGTTGGTCGACAGGAAGAAGTGCACCGACTTGCGGATGTTCCCGTAGGTGGTGCGGCCGCCGCGCAGGGCCTCGACCAGATGTTCCAGGTTGTCGCCCTCGATGATGATATCCGCCACCTCGCGCGCCACGTCGGTACCGGATTCGCCCATGGCAATGCCGATGTTGGACGCTTTCAGCGCTGGCCCGTCGTTGATGCCGTCCCCGGTCATGGCCACGATCCGCCCGGAGGCCTGCAGGGCCTGCACGATGCGCAGCTTGTGGGCCGGGCTGACCCGGGAGTAAACGTGCACGTTCTTGGCCAGCGCCTGCAGCCGCTCCGGATCGAGCGAGGTGAGTTCGGCCGAGTCCAGGATCTTGAGCGGTTTTTCGCCTCCGAGCTCGAGCTCGCGGGCCACGGCATAGGCGGTGGTGCTCTGGTCGCCGGTGATCATCACCGTTTCGATGCCGGCGCGGTGGAAGACGTCGATCAGCTCCTTGACTCCCTTCCGCACGGGGTCGGACATGCCGGCCAGCCCCAGCCAGACCATGGGCGCGGTTTCGTCGATCGCCTGGTTCAGTCCGAAGCGGTTGAAGGCGAAACCGAGCACCCGCAAGCCGCGGCCGGCCATACGGTCGTTTTCGATGTGAATCTCCTGCCGGCGGTCCTCGGTGAGGATGACCACTCGGCTGTCCACCATCTCGCGGTCACAGAGATCGAGCACCTCGTGCGGGTTGCCCTTGGTGAAGATGTAGCGGCAGTCCTGCGAGGGGCAGGAGTGCAGGCTGCTCATGTAGAGCTGGTTTTC
>DATITS010000262.1:0-3349 GCA_035467535.1 Desulfobacterales bacterium | reverse complement strand
TCCCTCTGCGAACAGCCGCCGGAAGAGGTTGGGGATCCGGAAAGCGGCCAGAAAGGCATCCGCGCCGAACCCGGTGCCGAAGCACCAGGCGATCATGGCGTCGCGCACAAACCCCAGCAGTCGGCTCAACAGGGTCGCCAGTGCCACGGTGACGGCCGCCCGGGTCAGGCGGGTGTTTTCAGCCGGCCCGCCGGGCGGGGGGCACGTCGCGGCAGGATGGGTGGGGTCAGGCTGTGCCAACAGAAATATCTTGACAGGTCAGGTTGAATTTATTAGTTAAATGGATTCAACAAAAAACAGAAAGGAGTCATCAGCTTGGCCAATCACAAATCCGCAATCAAACGCGCACGCCAGAACGAAGATCGGCGCCTGCGCAATCGCATTACCAAAACACAGGTCAAGAACGTCGTCAAGAGCGTGCGCCTGGCGGCAGACGAGAAGTCTCCCGAGACGGCCGCCACACTGAAACACGCCCAATCCATCATCGACAAGGCCTCCAAGAAGGGCACGCTTCACAAGCGCACCGCCTCCCGCAAGATCTCCCGCCTGTCCAAACTGGTGAAAGCCCAGGGCTCCTGATTCGAACCGGCAGGTGGCATGACGTCTTGGATCACCGGTGCGCGAGCCGGAACCTCCCGGTCTCGCACCGGTGATCCCCTTCAGAAATCGTCGATGAGGCGGTCGTAGACACGCTCGGCAACCCGCGTCGACACCAGAGCAAGAGCCGCTCTTTGTCGCTCCTCGTTCAGGAATTTGTCGTTCGATACGGAGAAGGCCTCCTGGCCGGAGAGATTTTTCGCCGCCCATTTAATCTTTCCGTCCGGGGCCACCAGTTGGACATCGATGCGCATCGTCACCTGCCGCTCACCGGCCACATCCCTTCCGCGCGTTGAAATGGTCTGAAGTTCCACGGACCGGATCACACCCTTCATGACGACACTCGCATCCGCGGCATTACGCGCCAGTGCGGCTTCGTTGCGCTTGACGAATTCAAAGACAATGGCGTTGGTCACCGTCGATTCCAGCCCGGCCTGGTTGGTGCGGTTCTCGAAAACTTCGACGAAAATGGGCTCAAGCCCCGCGGGAATCACCCCGGCTGTCTGAAAATGGTATCCACATGCGACCAGCCCCCAGATGCCGATCGGGATCAGTGCGAACCGTGTGATGGAGTTGAGCACGCGCTGCATCGAATTCCTCACTGAAAAGGCCTCCGCCCCAGTTTCGCGCGGATTCATCCGGCCGTTCATATCACGATGTTCACCAGTTTGTTTTTCACCACGACAATTTTCTTGACGGACTTGCCCTGGATGAACTTCCGCACGTTCTCGTCCGCCAGGGCCTGGGCTTTCAGCTCCTCGTCGGCGGCATCGACCGCAACGGTCATGCGGCTGCGCAGCTTGCCGTTGACCTGGATGACAACCAGAACCGCCGCCTGTTCGAGCGCCTCCTCGCGCCATTCCGGCCATGGCTCGAGCAGGATGCTCTCAGGTCGGCCCAGCGCGGCCCACAGCTCCTCGGCGATGTGCGGCACGATCGGCGACAGCAGCAGCGTCAGCGACTCGAAGGCCAGGCGCATCACGCGGGCCTGCTCCGAGTGCGGGGTTTCCCGACTCACCAGCGCCATCGCGTTGAACAGCTCCATCATGGCGCTGATGGCTGTGTTAAAGTGAAACCGCTCCTCGATGTCCCGCGTAACCTTGCGGATGGTCTGGTGCGTTTTGCGAAAAACCGCTTGGAGCGCTTCGTCCAGGGCATCAAGCCCCCCATCGTAGGCCGTAACACCCCGCACGGTGTCCATCCAGTCAACCGCCAGGCGCCAGATTCGGTTCAGGAAACGGTACCCGCCGTCGACCCCCTGCTCGCTCCACTCGAGGTCCTTCTCGGGGGGGGCCGCGAACAGGCAGAACAGCCGGGTGGTGTCGGCGCCGTAGCGATCGAGCAGCGTGTTGGGGTCGATCACGTTCTTTTTGGACTTGGACATTTTCTCCACCCGGCCCAGCACCACCGGCTTTCCGCACACGCTGCAGGTCCTGACCCCGCCCTCGGCGCGGACATCCGTCGGAAAGAGGAAGCCGTGCTCGGGGCAGCTGACCGTCTCCTTGCAGACCATCCCCTGGGTCAGCAGCCGCGTGAACGGCTCCGGGGTGCCCACCAGGCCCTCGTCCTTGAGCACGCGGCTGAAGAAGCGCGAATAGAGCAGGTGCAAAATGGCGTGCTCGACTCCCCCGATGTACTGGTCGACCGGCATCCAGTAATCCACGGCGGCGCGCGCGAACATGCCCGTGTCGCAGCGCGGGCTGCAGAAGCGTTCGAAATACCAGGAAGACTCGACAAAGGTGTCCATCGTGTCGGTCTCGCGGCGCGCCTCGCCGCCGCAGCGTGGGCAGGCGACCCGCACGAACTTTTCCAGCGCGGGCAGCGGCGAGCGGCCACCCTCGAGCAGGTCGGCGTCCTCCGGCAGGACCACCGGCAGGTCTTGCTCCGGCACCGGCACGATGCCGCAGCGGCCGCAGTGGATCATCGGGATGGGCGCCCCCCAGTAGCGCTGCCGTGAGATGCCCCAGTCCCGCAACCGGAAGCTCACCGCGCGCTTGCCAAGCCCCAGCGTTTCCAGATGGTCGGCGATCACCTCCTTGGCCTCAACGTTCGGCAGGCCGTCGAAGCGGCCGGAGTTCGCCATCCCCCCCGAGCCGGTGTATGCTTCGGTCATGGCGGCGGGGTTGAGGTCGCTCTCCGGGGGCTGGACCACCACGATGATCTCCAGCCCGTATTTCTTCGCGAACTCAAAATCGCGCTGATCATGGGCCGGCACAGACATGACGGCCCCCGTGCCGTAGGCCATCAGTGCAAAATTGGCAGTGTAGATGGGCATCCGGCGGCCATTCACGGGGTTGAGACAGAAGGCGCCGGTGAAAACCCCCTCCTTTTCGTAGCTCTCCAGGGCCTTGTCGGAGCGGTCCTGGCGGGAGATCCGCTCGACAAATGCCAGGACCTCGGCCGCCTGGGGTTTGCCCTGGCACAGTTGCGGCACCAGGGGGTGCTCCGGTGCCAGGCACATGAAGGTCGCCCCGCACACGGTGTCCTGGCGCGTGGTGAAGACCGGGATGACCCCCTGCCCGCCTTCGAGCGGGAAACGGATCTCCGCGCCGGCGCTGCGGCCGATCCAGTTCTTCTGCATGGTAGTCACTTTTTCGGGCCACCCGGGCAGCTGGTCGCAGTATGCCAGCAGGTCCTCGGCATAGCGCGTGATCCGGAAAAACCACTGCGAGAGTTTTTTCTGACGCACCGGTTTGCCGCAGCGCCAGCAGGCGCCGGCCTCCACCTGCTCGTTGGCGAGCACCGTCTGGCA
>DATITS010000261.1:0-3522 GCA_035467535.1 Desulfobacterales bacterium | reverse complement strand
TCCCGCGACGGTCTGACCCTCCATGGCTATTTGACCCTGCCCAAGGGCGCAAAACCCGTCCACCTGCCGATCGTGGTCAACCCCCACGGCGGGCCCTGGGCCCGGGATGGCTGGGGCTTCGACCCCGAGACCCAGTTCCTGGCCAACCGAGGGGTGGGAGTGCTACAGATCAACTTCCGCGGCTCCACCGGTTACGGCAAGGCCTTCTGGGAGGCCGGGTTCAAGCAATGGGGCGGCAGGATGCAGGACGACATCACCGACGGGGTGCAGTGGCTCATTAAAGAAGGGATTGCCGACCCGAAGCGCATCGGAATCTACGGTGCTTCCTACGGCGGTTACGCCACCTTGGCCGGCCTGACCTTCACCCCGGATCTGTATGCCTGCGGCATCGACTACGTCGGTGTGTCGAACATCTTCACTCTCTTGGAAACGCTGCCGCCTTACTGGGAGCTGGGGCGCCAGATGATGTACGAGATGGTCGGCGACCCGGTGAAAGACCAGGAGCTTCTAAAGCAGGTCTCGCCGGTCTTTCATGCCGCAAAGATCAAGGCCCCGCTGCTGGTGGCCCAGGGCGCCAACGACCCCCGGGTCAAGAAGTCCGAGTCAGACCAGATCGTGCAGGCACTGCGGCAAAGGGGGGTCGATGTCGAGTACATCGTGAAGGACAACGAAGGGCACGGGTTTCACAACGAGGAGAACCGCTTCGACTTCTACCGCCGAATGGAAAGTTTCCTGGCTCGGCACCTGGGCAGCCGCGCGGAAAACCCGCCCCCGGTCTGACCCCTGGCCGGCGGTCTCCAAATGAGCTCGTATTCAAACGGAAACCCGGTCTTGAAGTAGGGGAACGATGGGTTGTGGCGCGTGTCGATGGCATAAAGCGCGGTGAGATGGTGCTTTCAGTTCCTGAAGACATTGATCATGTAGGCAATATTGTCCCTGAAAGTCATGTTGCCCAGGTGACCTCCGTACGGGAAAATTTTTGCGCGGGAGCCGAACACGTCCTTCAAGAAGGCCAGGTCTTCCGGCGTCAGAATCAGGTCATCTTCATTGCCCATCAGGACGATCTTGGGGGTGTTCCGCAGGTACGGCTCGATGCTGCGCAGACTGGTGCTTTCGATCAGCGCCGCCTTGGTGAGGCCCGGGTTTCGGGACTGGGAATAGGGGTAGAGAAATTCATCGAAGTAGTCGATGAAGCTGGTCTGATTGGCCACTTTGAAATAATCGGTCAGCGACTCCGCGCTCCCCAGCACGCGGTTTTTTGGAACGATCAGCCCGAAGTTGCTCATCACATCGGAAGTGAAAATCATGTTGCTCGATGCTAGACGGAACACGGTTCCGATCATGCCGGCCAGGTTTTCCTGCCGGAGCGGCTGGCCGTTTTTATGGAGAATCCGGTAGGCATCGTAGAGGAAGTCGTGGTCGAGAACGGGGTGGTTCATCATCCGCCAGGCTTCACCGAATTTTCCGAGAACGGCGTTAAACCATTGGTCGAATTCCTGCGGGCTGAGGTTGGGCAAGACCCTCAGCAGCATGTGGTCCAGGATCTTGGCCGAAGTGTGCAGGCTCACCGCCGGGTTGATCATGCAGACTTTCTTGAAATTGAAAACGCGTTTTTCTTCATCCAGCTTGGCGATGAAGGCCGACTGGGAGGCCCCCAGGCTGTACCCGGTCAGGTAGAACTCCGAGACCTTGATCCGGTCTTTGACCTGCTCCCAGGCGAGGCTCATCACCCGGTACAGGTCCTGCGCGTCCTCGACGATGTTGCCCGGCACGCAAGTCGCCGATGCCGTGGCAACGAAATTCATTTGGGTGGGTGAGGAGAGACAAATGACGTGAAAACCGGCCTGATAGAAGCTCTTCTGGAGAAAGACCATGCTGGTGGAGAAAAAGCTGCTGCCGGTTCCGGCAATGACGAAAATCAGCGGTGCCTCCTGCTTCTGATAGGTCAGCGTATACAGGAATTCGCGTTGATACCAGAAAACATCGGGTATGGGGCGGTCAGGAAAAACCTTCAAGCCCAGGAGTTCATAGTCGATCTTTTCGGGCAGCTTCGCCTCGAGCGCCGAGGGGGTCCCGACGACGGTCGCCACGTAGGGGTCTCTAATCGGAAAATCATAGGCCCCGGCGGGGTTCGCCATGACGCCCAACAGCATGCTGCATATCAAACTTGCAAAAATGGTCTTCACGCGATCTCCTTTCGACGGCTTTTTTGCCGCACCAAATTCTCGCGCAAATTTTCTCTGCGTCCTGGAGCAGCGCTTGCCACCATGCCGACCGCCACTGTTCCGAGCTAATATTACAAAATACGCTCAAACGATTGCAGATCCGACTTTTTCTCAGGGCAGCAGCCCTGCGTTCGTGAGACCGGACTGGGCGGCTTCTGCGGAAAGCCGCTCGACGTAGGGCCTGAGCTGCTGGATCACCGTCGGGCTGAGAAACCGAAGGTCGCTCCCCCAGGGGAAGTCCGGCAGGGACACTTTGCTGCAGGGCGCCCGCCCGAAGGCGGCGAGAGCCACCGGCTGGGACTGGAAAACGGCCACGATGATGTTGGCATAGGGGGCCGCCGTGTTTTGGCCGACCGGAAGCAGATTGGAAAATCCCGACAGCGCCCTTGTCCGAGTGAAGAGCCCATAGCCATTCGTGGCCACCTCGCTTTTGCCGATCTTGAAGCAGTCGTCCTGCGGCCACCTGCCAGTGTCGAAGCTGCTCACGGAGACGATCACATCCAACCGGTTCTCTTCGGCGGCCTGTTTCAGAAAGGCTCTGAGATCCCTCGGAAACCACGCGCTGACGGCACTGATGATGCCGGCGGACATCGATTGCTTCCAGTCCGCCGGGGCATCGACCGCCAAGGGGATGAACGTGTTTTGGCCGCGGGCTCTCAGGTCGTTTTCAATCGTCCGATTGATGTAACCCGGGATGTCCCAATCGACATCGTAAGAATGGGTGAAGCTGTTGAACCGCAACGACCCCACATCGACGTGGGTCATCTGCGGCTCCAACACGTTTAAAATCCCGATGCGAGCACCCGGCGGGAGCTGCATGTGAACCGGCCGGGAACCCGCACACCCGAACGCGCTCGCCAGCATCAGAAAAATCGTTAGACGAAACACACGCATGTTCTTCATCGCGTTTTCTCCCTTCGTGAGATCAACTGCCCTCCTGCTCTGCGCGCCGCTTGATGCCACGGGCTGTTAAGCGTTACGGCGTCACGATCTCCGACTCGATGATCAGGTCCAGCACATAGAGGGTCGAGGAGGCCCCGGGATGCGCTGGGGGGCGGTTGAACTGCTTGACCCGCACCACATTGCGCTCGCCTTCCCTGTGGGTGAAGCCCTCGATGCTCTCGTGAAGAGTCCGCCATGCTCCCGGTTCTCCGACGTTGAGACCCTGCGCGTCAAAGCGCCGTTCGCGGACTTGAAGACAACGGGTATTCGGGGGCGGAGGATCGGCGCACGCCACATGGCGGGCGGAGACCTCCAGAAAGATGAGGGCCCCAGGTCCGTAAAGGGCTTCCGGCGT
>DATITS010000260.1:0-9405 GCA_035467535.1 Desulfobacterales bacterium | reverse complement strand
CGACCGATAATTCTCCCCGGATCATTTGATCGAAGCCTGGCGCGGGCGGTTCCTCCAAAAAAATAGCTTCAGGGCGTCGCATCGCCTCAGAGATCAGGGGAATCATTTCGGGTCGATGCAAGGAAAGCCCCACGGAAACCTGTTGCATGCGGTCGGATTCGCTTTCTATTTGATCACTTTAATATTCCCGGAGTATCGGCCGACGGTGGCATCATCGACACAGTTGTCCAGAACTTCTTCCGAGACCTCTTTCAGGTTTTTCAAGGCTTCGATGGGGCAAACGAATTCATTTCCGGCAACATCCTTAACCTTCACGTACACCTGTTGTTCGTTGTGTTCGCTCATCTGACTTCCTCCTGTTTTGTGTGGCGTTTTCAGCAGCTGGCGGACAAGCTCTGCAAGAGATGCCTGCGCTTTCGCCGTACCGTGCGGCCTTGACACCCAATAGGTCTTGGTTAGTTTGTAGCTTAAACGTGGATTGCCCGGCGCAACGTCAAGATATATCGTTTCAGAGGTGAAGCAATGCTTGAGAATCTCGATGCGCTCACACTATCACGAATCCAGTTCGCTTTCACCGTATCCTTCCACATTATTTTCCCGGCCTTCACCATCGGGCTGGCCAGCTGGCTGGCGGTGCTCGAGTGGCGCTGGTTGAAAACCGGCAATGCGGTCTATGCGGAAGTCTACCGCATGTGGGCCAAGATATTCGCGGTCACCTTCGGGATGGGGGTGGTCTCGGGGGTGGTGCTCTCCTTTCAATTCGGCACCAACTGGTCCGCGTTCGCCGACAAAGGCGGAAACGTCCTGGGGCCGCTGCTGGGCTACGAAGTGCTCACGGCTTTCTTTCTAGAGGCATCCTTTCTCGGGGTGATGCTGTTCGGCTGGAATCGCGTGAGTCCCAGGATGCATTTTGCCGCGACCGTCATCGTCGCCGCCGGGACTATGCTTTCGGCGTTTTGGATTCTGTCGGCCAACAGCTGGATGCAGACCCCTCAGGGATTTCGCGTTGGTGAGGATGGCCTGCTCTATCCGACTGACTGGCTCCAGGTGATCTTCAACCCCTCCTTCCCCTACCGCTTCGCTCACATGGTCTCGGCGGCCTACTTGACGACCGCCTTCGTCGTCTCCGGCATCGGCGCCTTTTACCTGTGGCGGCAGCGGCACGTGGCGCACGCCCGGGTGATGTTCGGAATGGCGATGATCATGGCCGTTTTCGTGGCCCCCATGCAGCTGATGCTCGGCGACCTTCACGGGCTCAACACCCTGGAGCACCAACCCGCCAAGGTGGCCGCCATGGAAGGTCTCTGGGATACCCAGCGGGGTGCCCCGCTGCTGCTTTTCGGATGGCCGGATCAAAAAGAGGAGACCACCAAATACAGCATAGAAATCCCCAAATTGTCCAGCCTGATCCTGACGCACCAGCTGGACGGCGAGGTCAAAGGGCTGAAGAACTGGCCGAAAGACGAACGCCCGCCGACCGCCTGGGTGTTTTGGTCGTTTCGCATCATGGTGGGCATCGGCATGTTGATGATTGCAACGGGGCTGGCAGCACTCGTGCTGTTTTTCAGGAAGCGCTTGTTCGACGCAAGCTGGTTTCACTACTGGTGCATGGCCTTGACCCCGGCCGGGTTTATCGCCGTGCTGGCAGGCTGGTTCGTGACCGAAATCGGCCGCCAGCCGTATATCGTCTATGGAATTCTTAGAACGGCCGAGGCCGCCTCGCCGGTGCCCGGAACCTCGATCGCCATATCCCTGGCCGCCTTTGTGATCGTTTACGGTTTCGTGTTCGGTGCCGGCAGCTACTACATCCTGAAGCTGATCGCCAAGGGCCCCGGCACCCAAGAGCCGACCTACGGCGATCATGGTGTCGGCAAGCCGCCGATCGTCACGGAAATAGCAGGGGAGAGGGGAGCGCAGCATGTTTAGCCTCGAACATTTAGTCGATCTGCCGCTCATCTGGTACGGTCTGATCATTGTGGCGATTTTTCTTTACATCCTGCTGGACGGCTTCGACCTGGGAGTGGGGGTGCTCTTTCCGTTTGCGCCCTCCGACCAATGCCGGGACCGCATGATGAATTCGATTGCTCCATTCTGGGACGGCAATGAAACCTGGCTGGTATTGGGGGGCGGTGGTCTGTTTGCAGCTTTTCCGTTGGCCTATGCGATCCTGATGCCGGCGCTCTACATCCCGGTCATTATCATGCTGCTCGGTTTGATCTTCAGGGGTGTGGCCTTCGAGTTCCGATTCAAGGCCTCCGACCGAACCCGGGTCGTCTGGGACTACGCATTCCACTTCGGTTCGCTGACGGCGGCCTTCATGCAGGGTGTTATCATCGGAGCGGTTGTGCAGGGGGTGGCAGTGGAAGGTCGGCGGTTTGCAGGCGGCGCCTTCGACTGGCTCAATGCCTACAGCGTTATGAGCGGCGTCGCCCTGGTCTTCGGCTATGCGCTGCTGGGAGCCACCTGGCTGGTCATGAAAACCGAGGCGATCACTCAGCAGTGGGCTCGAAAATGCGCTGCCTATGCCCTCGGGTACGTCGGTCTGTTCCTGGCGATCGTCAGCATCAGCATGCCGGTCATGAACCCCGGCATCCGCGCCCTGTGGTGGAGCCTGCCCAACTTCTTTTTCCTGCTGCCCATCCCTACTGCCAGCTTGGTGTTGATCATCCTGATCTGGCGGGATCTTCACTCCGGGCGGGAGGTTCGCCCGTTCCTTCTAAGCCTCGGTGTGTTTTTAACGGCCTACCTGGGGTTGGGCATCAGCCTGTGGCCGTTTGCGGTTCCTTTTGCGATCACCTTCCGCCAGGCTGCCGCGGTGCCCGTATCCCAATCGCTGCTGTTGGTCGGCACGGTTATCCTGCTGCCGCTGGTGCTGGGCTACACGGCGTATTGTTACTACTTGTTCAGGGGTAAATCCTCCCATGAAACCATTTACTGATCGCCAAAGGCAATGGGTGTGGTTCGCGGTACTCTGGTGTGGAGGGCTCATGGCCGCTTTGCTTTTGGCGTATGTTGCCCGTCGGTTGGTTACGAGCATTTGAGGATATCATGACTGAATCCGGAATAAACCAAACAGGCACGCGCCCCATAGCCTTGTCGGCAACGCTGGTCGGTGTGATCGTCTTCTCGATCCTTTCCGGCGTCTCAGCTGCACCGCAAGCGGCAACCGTGGAAGGTGTCACCTTCAGCCGCGAGGTGCGGGCCGGCGACAGCGATCTTTCGCTGCGCGGATACGGCCTGTTGCGTTACATGGTCTTCATCAAGGCCTACGTGGCGGCATTCTACCTGCCGGAACGCATACGCTCTGAAGATGCATTGGGCGACGTCCCCAAGCACCTGGAAATCGAGTATTTCCACCCCATCACGGCTGAGGACTTCGCCAAGGCCACCTCCTCCTCGATCTCACGCAATGTCAGCCTCATGACATTCCAGCGGCTAAAACCGAAGATCGACGAATTCAACGCACTATACCGCGACGTAAAGCCGGGCGACCGCTATGCGCTGACGTATATCCCCGGCAAGGGCACCACCCTGTCGTGGAACGGTCAGCCCCTCGGTACCGTCGCGGGCGAGGATTTTGCGGTTGGGCTTTTCGACATCTGGCTCGGACCGAATCCTCTCGATTCGGACCTCAAACGCCTTCTACTGGGGGAATGATGGCCGCAGCGGTTTTAGAACATGTGCCCTTCCTGAAGAAGCTCGCCTATGCGGCCCCGGCCTTTGCCCTGGCGGTGGTCGGTATCCCCATATACGTGTATCTGCCGAAATTCTACACGGACGTGGTGGGCATCGACATCACGGCGCTGGGCACCATCCTGGCCAGCGTGCGCATCTTCGACGCCGTCACCGACCCCCCCATGGGGTACATTTCAGACCGCACGGTTTCACGCTTCGGGCGGCGCAGGCCTTACATCGCCGTCGGCGCCGTCTTCGTGGCGCTGTTCATCTACCTGTTATTCAACCCCCCGGAGGGCTCGCCTGCTTTTGAAACGGTCTGGTTCGGCATCTGCATTTACGCCTTGTTCCTGTTTTGGACCGTGGTGACGGTTCCGTACGAGTCTCTCGGCCCCGAGATCACGTTCGACTACAACGAGCGCAACACTCTTTTCGCACTGCGGGACGGTCTTCTCATCGCCGGCACCCTGGCCGCCGCAGCATCGCCGGCCGTCGTCCAGGCCGCGTTCGGGCTGGCACCCGACGCCGCGGGGGAACGCACCAAGTTCTTCTGGATCGCGGTCATCTATGCTCCACTCGCCATCGGCAGCGCCTGGTGGTGCGCGTTGGCCATCCGCGAACGGCCTTCCCGGGAGAGACCTGCCGCCGGCATCTGGAGCGGACTGCGCCTGGTCTTCCGGAACCGGCCGTTCATGATTCTGATTGTCGCCTACACGATCAGCGCCATCGGCAACAACCTGCCGGCAACCCTGATCCTTTTCTATGTTCAATATGTTCTGAAATCCCCCTACGCCGATGCTTTCCTGATGCTGTATTTCGTGACCGGCATCGTCTTTCTCCCGGGTTGGGTGGCCCTGGCCCGCCGCATCGGCAAGAAGCGTGCGTGGCTGCTGTCGATTGCAATCAACACCGGGGCGTTTGTCGGGGTGTTCTTCCTGGGTCCGGGGGACGCGCTGATCTACGGCGTGCTGGTGTTTTTCTCGGGGATCGGCCTCGGCGCCACCCTGGCGCTGCCCTCCTCGATCCAGGCCGACGTCATCGATTACGATGAACTGCTCACCGGCGAACGGCGGGAGGGCCGCTACATCGGGTTGTGGTCCATTGCCAAGAAGCTCGCCGCGGCGGTCGGTGTGGGCGCCGGTCTTTCGATACTCGGTCTGGCGGGTTACATCCCGAATGCCGAGCAGCCCGAAGCGGTGCTGCTGGCCCTGCGGGTTCTTTATGCGCTGGTACCCTCGGTATGCAACCTGGTCGCCCTGGTGATCGCCTTTGCCTATCCCATTTCGGAAGCTGCGCATCAGCGCATTCTCGATGCGATCGAGCGTCGCAAAAAGGGGGATCCCGTAGAGGACCCTCTCAAGCCCGGTGTCATGATCACACCAGAGGGGTAAACGTATGGAATTCAATTGGAGTCTGCTCGCTTGGAACCTGGTCGCGGTGGTCGCCCTCATGACCATCGGCTGGCTGGTGAGTCTTCCCCAACGCAACGTCACGGTGGTGGACAGCCTTTGGGGGCTCGGTTTCGTGCTGACGGCCTGGGTGACCTTCACTCTGGCCGACGGCTACCCGGGTCGCCGATGGCTCGTGACCGTGCTGGCCACCCTGTGGGGTTTAAGGCTGTGCGCCTATCTCAGCTTTCGCAACTGGGGCAAGGGCGAGGACCCCCGCTACGGCAAATGGCGGGAAGCGAGCGGCGATGGTTTCTGGATCGTGAGCCTCTTTAAAGTCTTTTGGCTGCAGGCGCTCGTCTTATGGGTGCTCTCGCTGGTAATCCAGATCCCGCAGATGTCGCCTCAACCGGCGCAGCTGACGGCGTGGGACGGGTTCGGCGCTATTGTGTGGTTCATCGGTTTTGTATTCGAGGGCGTTGCCGATTGGCAACTGCATCGTTTCAAGTCCGATCCGGGCAGCAAAGGGCAGGTGATGGACCGCGGGCTCTGGAGATACTCGCGCCACCCGAACTATTTCGGTGAGTGCCTCATCTGGTGGGGGATGTTTTTCATCGCGATAAGCGTTCCCGGGGGGGGGTGGACCTTGATCAGCCCGGTCATTATCACGCTCGTGCTGCTCAAGATGACTGGAGTGGCCCTGACCGAGCGCACCATCGTAGAGCACCGCCCCGGTTACCGCGACTACCAGCGCCGCACCAGCACCTTCATCCCCTGGTTGCCGAAGAAGGCGGGCCAATGAAGCGGCTGCGGTCATCCTTCTCAATTCTTCTCTGGCAGGTGTTCCCAATATCGTCGCGGCAGGTGGCGCAGATGCAGTTTCGGGTTGCGGCGTTCGGCGATGTTGACGGCGGCAAAATAGGTTTTCCACAGCTGCCGGCAGGCTTGGTCGTCCGTTCTTTCGGCATCCATCCCTGAAGGCAGATTGTCGTCAGCCGAAAGGACCTCTGCGGTTTCTTTGCCGTCGAAGTACAATCCGCGCTTCCGAACGGTGTCAAAGATGACCCAGCGCTGGTCGGCATAGCGCTTCTCGAAATGCCGCCGGATGAGCGGCAGGATGTCATAACGCGGGTTGATCAGGGCCAGGAAGAGATCGCCGTCGACCTTGGTGAACCGGACAAGCCCCTTCATGCGGTGGGCTTCGCGGCGGACCTTCTGGCTCAGCCGCTCGATGGCGAGGTGGTCGGCCGGGTCCCGGGTGCCGCTCTCCTTGGCATGTGGCCCCGGCACGACCTGTCGGATCCGGCGGTAAATCAGAGTCTCGACCATCGGCGCGCCTGTCAGAAACGCCTGATACAGCCGCGACCTCTCTTCCCGGGTCATGTACCGTTTGAGGCCTTTCCAGACACGCTCGGTTTTATCCGGTTCAGTGGCGACAACGACGATATTCTCGAAAAGCCCGGGTGGACGTCCGTTGCGGGGCCTGACCTCCGTCGGCTCTACCCGCCGGGAATAGGATTCGAACACGGCCGTGAGGATGCCCTCGAACGTCCCATCGGTCACGAATACTGCCGGCAATGAAGATCCTGACGGTACCGCTATCGCCCCCTGACGCAACGGAAGCACAGGAGCCCCCGTCCCTGTTTTTTCGGGTTGGCTCAGACGGACGGAGGCCGGCTGACCCGGACAGACGATGAACGGAGCGGCCCGTTTGAGCGCCACCCCCATCTGTCGCAGGTGTTCCCAACGGATCTGTCCCTGCCGCCGCAGGCTGGCGATCCGCTGGGCGGAGCGCAGGCCGATGCCCGGCACCCGGAGGACCATGGCGTAGTCCGCCGCGTTGATGTCCACCGGAAAGAGATCCGGTTGACGAAGCGCGAACGCCAGTTTGGGGTCGACGTCCAAGTCCAAGTGCGGCGACTCCGGTCGGATGACGTCCTGAAACGAATAGCCGTAAAGCCTCAGCAGCCAATCCGCCTGATAGAGGCGGTGCTCTCGCATGAGCGGCGGCTGAATCGCGTTCGGCAGCCGCGGGTCTGTGGCATTCACCGCGACATACCCCGAATAATAAACGCGCTTGAGTTCCCGGCTGCGGTAGAGCTCATCGGCGAGATGCAGTATGTCGTAGTCCGACTCCGGGCTGGCGCCGATGATCAACTGGGTGCTCTGCCCGGCCGGCGTGAACGCGGGCGTGCTTTTAAGCCGCTTGCGGTCCTCGCGGGTTTCGAGAATGGTCTCGCGGATGACGTTCATGGGCGAAAGCACCGAATCGTAGGTCTTGTCGTTGGCCAGGCGCCGAAGGCTCGCCTCCGACGGCAACTCGATGTTGACGCTGAGGCGGTCGGCATACAGCCCGGCCTCGCGGATCAACCGGCGGTTCATGTAGGGCACGCATTTCAGGTGGATATAGCCGTTGAAGCCCCGCGCCCGCAGGTCCCGCACCGTCCGGATCAGCTTCTCCATCGTTTCGTCCGGGCTGCGGACCACCCCGGAGCTCAGGAACAGGCCCTCGATGAAATTACGCCGGTAAAAGTCGATGGTCAGGTCCGCCAGTTCGGACGGTGTGAACGCCGCCCGGGGGATGTCGTTGGAGGAGCGGTTGGCGCAGTAAGCACAATCATAAATGCAATAGTTGGTGAAGAGGATCTTCAGCAGCGACACGCAGCGGCCGTCCTCGGTGAAGGAATGGCAGATCCCGCCCGACACGGAGTTTCCGAGGCCTCCGCCGCGGTTTTCCCGCCGGCTGCCGCTGGAGGCACAGGAGGCGTCGTACTTGGCGGCATTGGCCAGAATTTCCAATTTTTCCTGAATATTCATACGGGAAAAGACCACCAGCGGGTATCAGACAGGGTTATGAAACCACTTCTATAGGCGGTTTACATCCTTCCGATAAATGTCAGCCTGTTTGAGAATGCTCTTTTTTTCGGCGGCAGCCATGCGTTCCCAGGTGCGGTACATCATGCCGATGCGCGGGTTGGAGGCGAGCTTCTCGCGGTGCCGGGCATAGAAGTCCCAGTAGAGCGAATTGAAGGGACAGGCGCCCTCGCCGTGCTTCTTCTTCGGATCGTAAGCGCAGGCGCCGCAGTAGTCGCTCATCTTACGGATGTAGTTGGCGGAGGAGACATAGGGCTTGGTGGCGACCACGCCGCCGTCGGCGAACTGGCTCATCGCCCGCGTGTTGGGCATTTCCACCCATTGGACGGCATCGATGTAGATGCCGAGATACCAGGCGTCGACCGCGTCCGGGTGGACGCCGGCGAGGAGAGCGAAGTTGCCCGTGAGCATGAGCCGCTGGATGTGGTGGGCGTAGGCATACCTTAACGACTGGCCGATCGCTGCGGCCATGCACCGCATGCGGGTCTCACCCGTCCAGTAATAGTCCGGCAACGGCAGGTCGTGGCCGAAGAAGTTCATTCCCTCAAAATTCGGCATCAGCGCCCAATAAACGCCCCGCATGTATTCCCGCCAACCCAAGATCTGCCGCACGAAACCTTCGACCTGGTGGATCGCCACCCGTTTCGGATTCTGTTGCCAGGCGTTTACCGCCGCCGCAACGATCTCCATCGGCCGGAGGAGCTTGGTGTTGAGCGCAAACGACAATCGGCTGTGAAAGAGCGACCAGCTTTTCAGCGTCATGGCGTCCTGGTAGGTACCGAAGCGCGGCAGACCGTCGGCGATGAAGGTGTCGAGCAGCTCGAGCGCCTGCAGCCGGTCGATGGGCCACATCAGTTGCCGGGGCTCGATCTCGCCGATGGTCCTGACCTTGGACCTGTGGATCATGTCGACGATCCCGCTCACGTCGTTCCTGAAAGTGAGCGGCGCCGGGATCGGAACACGGCCGTCGTAGGGCACGCGGTTTTCAATGTCGAAATTCCACTCCCCGCCGGCGGGCTTCTGCCCGTCCATCAGGATGTCATAGCGCCGGCGCATCTTGCGGTAAAAGGACTCCATCAAAAAGCGCGTCTTCCCGGCGAACGTCTCCCCGAGTTCGTGGCGTTCGGTCAGGAAGTGCTCTGTGTCGGCGGCGCCGGCGGGCACCGGCAGGGCCGCGGCCATGTCCTTCAGCTGCACATCCAGCCGGTATTCGTCCGGCAGGAGGTACTCGAAACGCCCGAAACCCTGGGATTGAACGAGATGTTTGATGTTCGCGGGAATGCCCTGGCGGTTTTGCGGGTCGTCAAGCCGCAGGTAGATCACCCGGTGGCCTTGGCGCTGGAGGTGGTCCGAGAAGGCGCGCATGGCGGCGAAAAAGGCCGCCACTTTCTGGATGTGGTGCTTGACGTAGTCGGTCTCCTGCCGGACTTCCATGATGACGAACGTTACGCGGTCGTCCGGTTGCGCG
>DATITS010000259.1:0-3362 GCA_035467535.1 Desulfobacterales bacterium | reverse complement strand
CCGGTAATACAGGGTGATGACGATCTCGACCAGGCTCATCACTCCGCCGATATGCCCGGAGCCGGACCGGCAGATAGCGTCGGTAACGACGTAACGGAACTCCCGGGCCAACCCATCCAATTGTTCGCGCGATACCTGCTGTTGCTCCAAAATAACCCTCCCTCGGCCCTGCCAGGCCGCCAACTGCAAGTTAATGAACACAGCCCGTTCCGATTAGCAGAATCCCCCCCTCATTTCAACCTGGCCGTGTGCGAATTGAAGATTTCCTGCAGATAGCTGCAGGGAATCTTCGACCGAGGGTTTTAGGGCCCCCGTTATTCTGGGTTAAAATCGAAATGAAATAGTGCTATGTATTACTAAACTTATTTCGGGGCGGTTCGCGTTGAAGCACTGGTGGCCTCGACCCCATTGAGCCCCTATAACCATCGGCTTCGGCTGCTGGGGGTTGATTGAGCAATGAAAACATTTATTGGATTCACGGAAGCGCTCGAACTCACACTGGCCAATGTCTCTGCCGGCGGCTCGGAGGCAATTTCGCTGCTGTCGGCCGTCGGGCGAGTCCTGGCCGAAGCGGTAACGGCGACCGTCGACAGCCCCTCTGTAAGCACCTCCCGCAAGGACGGGTATGCCGTGCTTCCCGAAGACCTCAAGCCCGCTTCCCCTGCAACCCCGGTGCGCCTGAAGCTGGTCGGAAGCCGCAGCGCCGGTGAAATGCGGCCGTTGAGCATCCATTCCGGTGAAGCGGTGCGCGTGACCACGGGGGCGTTGATCCCTGAAGGCAACGTCTCGGTTATCTCCGAGGAGTTCTGCCGGCGGGAGGGTGAAACGCTCGCCTGCCTAAACACGGCCGAGCCCGGCCGCAACATCCTGCGCCGCGGCACGGATGTGCGCTGCGGAGAGATCGTGGCCACAAGCGGCGCCACGCTGAGCCCGCCGGTGCTGAGCCTGATCGCGGCCGCGGGCCATGGCACCGTTCGCGTCCACCCGGTGCCGCGCGTCTGCGTCATTGCCACCGGGGATGAGGTGGTGGCCCCCGGCGAGCCGCTCCCCGAAGGAAAACTTTACGCAAGCAACATGATCGCCATCTGCTCCTGGCTGGGCCTGCATGCCATACCGTTTGAGACCGCCATCACAGGGGACCGCCGGGAAGAGATCCGTGCCGCCATCCAGAGCCGCCTGGAGAGGGCCGACGCGTTCATCACCAGCGGCGGGGCCTGGGGCAGCGAAAAGGACCTGATTTTGCAGGTGGTGGCGGAGATGGGGTGGACGGGAATTTATCACCGCGTGCGGATGGGGCCGGGCAAACCGGTGGGCTTCGGGCTTCTCGATGGCAGGCCGTTTTTCGTCCTGCCCGGCGGCCCGCCCTCGAACGAGATGGCGTTCCTGCAGCTGGCCCTGCCGGCCCTCGTGAAAATGAAGGGGGCCGGGCCCAAGCTCTTTCCCATGGCTGCCGCCCGACTGGGGGACAAGGTGACCGGGGCTCGCGGTTGGACCGAGTTCATCCACGCACGCCTGAAGAAAAAAGGTGGGCAGCTTTGGGTGTCGCCGGCGCGCTTGAAAAGCCGCTTGAAATCCATGGCTGAAAAAGAGGCGCTGATCATCATCCCCGAGGATCGTGATGAAATCCCCGCTGGCGAAACGATACACATCCAGCTGCTGGGGCCGCCGACGTGCGAGGAAGACCGCTTATGAAAGATCGTGCGGCTGAGACGATCTGCTATTGCTTCAACCACACACGCGGGGAGATCGCGCGGGATGCAATGCAGAACGGGCGTTCGCTCATCCTTGAGAAGATCATTGCCGCCAAGCGTCTCGGAGCCTGCCGCTGCGCGGTGAAAAACCCCAAGGGCACCTGATGCCTCGCGGACGTCCGCCGGGTGCTGGACGAGATGGGTTGAAGCACGAGGGATGCTACCCGGCCACCAGTTGATAGCTTTGCGATTTGTACCCTTCCACTTTTTGAAAATGAAACGTCAGGATCCGGCTTTCGTAGTTTTCAACAAATTGTTTCAACTCTTTTTTAGCTTTTTGGAATTTGGGGCTTTGCAGGTTTTCAAGGAAATTATGCGCCTCTTCGGCTCTTCCTTCACAAATGATGCGCGGGCCGTCGCCGATGATGACCTCCCATTCCCCCGCCACCTTGATGCCTAATTCTTCAAGGCAGGGATAGAAGGATTCCATGGCGAATTTTTCGTAGCCGTCTTTCTTTTGGCTGACGACATCCCATGCCTGGGTGAACTTGATCGTGCTGGCCTTGATGTCCTTGGAATAGGTCTCTTTTTTGCCACTTGAAACCAGGACTTTGGTTTTGTAGCTTTTGGTAAAATTCAGCAGCTCGTTGTTCAGCTCTTTATATTTCGGGTGCGTGAGAGCCGTTTCAAGCAGATGCAGGTCGGCGGTAACCCCTTCGCACAGGATTTCACTGTAGCCACCCACCAGAACCACCCACCCGGCAACGATGTGGATTCCCAGCTGATTGACTCCCGGAATGAATTTGGTCAGGATGTGTTTTTCATATTCTTGTGTTTTCTCCGGGTCTATCCTCCAATACTGGTTGAATTTTACCGTCATGGCGTTTCCCTCCTTAATTAATTTTGTTCGCGTCTAACGCCCCGCCGCTTGCGGCGGGAGTGGTTTATGATTCAGGGCCATCGGCAGGCGCCGTTGCGAACAGCCGCTTCAGCCGCTGCATCTCGGCTTCCGCTTCAAGCACCATTTCATCAACGATCGCCTTGAGCGAAACTTGCCACGAACGGGGTTCTGAAAAACGAGCATCAGACCGTCTGTCAGACACACTCAAAAGCGGGAAGACATGCCGGCGAGCGGGTCCGGGAACCGGCCGCGGCCGGCACGCCTAGCAGACAATCGATTTCGTCGACCAGCCGCATGAATATTGGCTGCTGGGCCTGCCGCAGGCGCAGGGCAAAATCGTCGCTCACCCTGCCCTCCCGGACGGCGAGCTCCCTGAGCCGGGCGATCATCAGGCACCCGTCGACCTTCTGCGGGCAGGCCTCGGTGCAGCGGCCGCATTCCAGGCACAGCCAGATAGACGGCGACTGCAGGAGCTCGTCCTGAAGCCCGAGATTGGCCATGCGGAAGAGGAACCGGGGGTCGAAGGTGCTGCGCTCGCCGGAAACCGGGCAGGCGCTGCTGCACTCGCCGCAGGTGAAACAATCGCAAACCCCGGCCGCCCCGGCGGCCGTCCGGAAAGGCTTACTGCCTTTGAAGAGAGTTGCGAAAGGCACGGCCGCGGGCGAATCCGAGACCGGGGTCTGCAGCCAACGCTGCCAATCGGCGTCGGTCGGGAGCTCGACATTGCCATGCAGGCAGCGGCGCGCCACATGCCAGCGGACCCGCTGAAA
>DATITS010000258.1:0-2368 GCA_035467535.1 Desulfobacterales bacterium | reverse complement strand
GCCATCGAACGGATGCAGGCGGGGGTGGTCAGCCCCCACCAGGAGGGGACGAGCGTCTCGGCGCGCAGCGTGACGCCGGAGCAGTGGGGCACTTTCCTGACGGACATCTTCGACGAGTGGGTGCGGCGCGATGTGGGCAAGCTCTTCGTGCAGACGTTTGAAGCCGCAGTGCGCTCCTGGCTCCATCTGCCTTCATCGGGGATGTGCATCTTTGATCCCACCTGCGGCCACGGCCTCGCCCTGGAGCACAACGGCGATCTCTACGCCTGCGACCACTTCGTCGAGCCCAGCCATCTGCTCGGCAACATCCTGAAGACCCCCATGGCCGATCTGGCCGCTTCCGAGCAGCAGCAGCGGTTCGGACGCGCCAAGCTGGAAACCCTGCCCGGCTGCTGCCGCCAATGCGAGGTGCTTTTTGCATGCCATGGGGAATGTCCCAAAAATCGGTTTTTCGTTTCCCCGGAGGGCGAACCCGGGCTCAACTACCTGTGCGCCGGCTACAAGCGCTTTTTCGAACACGCCGACACACCCCTGACGCTTCTGGCCGAGCTGCTGCGCCGCGGCCGGCCGGCCGCGCAGATAATGACCCTGTTGGCCCAGGCCGAGGGGCGGGCGGAGGCGGGACCGGAGAAAATCGGCCGCAATGCCCCCTGTCCCTGCGGCAGCGGGCTCAAGTACAAGAAATGCCATGGCCGGCCCGGAAACAACAGAGACGGCAAAGCGGGTCCAACCCCCGTGCACCCTTCTTGATCAGGGATGGAAAGTGGAGCATTGGAGCAAATTGCGCCGGGATCTCTTAAACTTCTGGCCGTCATCGGAAATGGTGAGTTAAGAAGAACCTTACATCTACATGTTAGATAGACACACACTCACCATGAACTGCCAGGAAAGGAGAAGCCGCATGACCTTGATCGCGATCAACGTACTGCTGGATCCAGATGCTGCCACGGTTGAGAGGGCACAGGCGGTGAACGCTCGGCTACGAGAGGACTATCCGGACGGTTTCCCCCTCGATGCCAACCACGCGCCGCACATCACCATTCTCCAACGGTTTGTACGGACGGCGGCCCTCGACGAGGTTGCGAATGCTGTGGCCGAAGTGCTGCGTGCGGAGCAGTCGATGAATTGGGAATGCCAAGCGATCGGCTACTATGCCCTGGCCGAAAAGGATCTCCGGTTGGTGGGCATCGTCATCGAGCCGACCGAAGATATGCGCCGACTTCAGCAACGGATCATCGACGCCGTCGCCCCGTTCGCGGTGGAGCAGGGGACCGGCGAGGCCTTTGCGCCCCGCCCCGACGGCCAGGCGATCAGCCAGCCGACCGTGGACTACGTGAACAACTTCGTCGGACCCCGCACCGGCAAGAACTACCACCCTCATCTGACCGTCGGTATAGGGACCCGTGACTTTGTGGACGCTCTGAAAGCGGAGCCATTCGAGGCCTTCACCGTCCGGGCCGTATCCGTGAGCCTCTACCAGTTGGGGGATTATGGCGTCGCACAAAGGGAGCTCTATGACCTTCACTGTACTGATCCGCTGCCTTCCTGGAACGATGGCCCCGCCAAACAGGGGATCCTCGCGTTCGTCGCCAAGGTGACAAAGGAAGGATCACCCGACTTCTTGCCACCGGCGGAACGCATTGCCGTGTACGACAACGACGGCACTCTCTGGCCGGAGAATCCGATGCCGTTTCAGGCAGCCTTTGCCATCGACGAACTGAACCGACGCATCCTCGCTGAGCCCAAGCTCGCTTCGGATCCCATGGTGCAAGCCGTCTTGGCCGGCGACCTTGGAAAACTTTTGGCAGGCGAACACTTCGATGGCCTGATGCAGGTCCTGGCACTCACCCATGCAGGGATGACGATCGACGAATTTCGTGACGCCGTGGAGGCATGGTTCACATCGGCCAAACATCCGCGATATGGCAGACCCTATGACGAACTCACCTACCAACCCATGCAGGAACTTCTGCGCCATCTGCGGGCAAATGGCTTCAAGAACTTCATCGTTTCCGGTGGCGGTGCGGACTTCATGCGCGTCTGGGTTGAGCGCGTTTACGGCATACCACCGGAGCAGGTTGTCGGCTCGACAGCGCGGACGACGTTTGAGATACGCGACAGCGGACCGGTGCTGACAAAAACACTCGACTATTTGTTCGTCAACGACAAGGAGGGCAAGCCGGTCGGCATTCATCAGTTTATCGGCCGGCGACCTGCGATATGTTGTGGGAACAGTGACGGCGACCACGCGATGTTGCAGGACACCACGATCAACAACCCGCGCCCCAGTTTCGGCCTCATCGTTCACCATACCGACAGTGAACGCGAATATGCCTATGACGCCAATACGAAGAGCACCGGCAAGCTT
>DATITS010000257.1:0-14659 GCA_035467535.1 Desulfobacterales bacterium | reverse complement strand
CGGCCCATCGTGCAGGGCGGGCTCATGTGGGTGGCCAGGGCCGAGCTTGTGGCGGCCGTATCCAACGCGGGCGGCATGGGCTTCATGACTGCCCTCACCTTCCCGGACGCCGAACGCCTGCGGAGGGAGATCCGAGCGTGCCGGGCCCTGACCGATAAGCCGTTCGGGGTCAACCTGACCTTTCTGCCGACGCTGCGGCCGCCGGACTACCCGGCTTACATCGATGTCTGCTCCGAGGAAGGCATCCGCTTCATCGAAACCGCCGGACGGAACCCGGAGCCCTACATGCCGCAGATCAAGGCCGCCGGGATCAAGGTCATCCACAAGTGCACCTCGGTGCGGCACGCGCTCAAGGCGAAGAAGATCGGCTGCGACGCCGTCAGCATCGACGGGTTCGAGGCCGCCGGCCATCCCGGGGAGGATGACGTCACCACCCTGATCCTCGTGCCGCTCGTCCGCGATGCGGTCGGTCTGCCCCTCATCGCCTCCGGCGGGTTTGCCGACGGCCGCGGGCTGGTGGCGGCCCTCGCACTGGGTGCGGACGGGATGAACATGGGCACGCGCTTCGTGGCCACCCGAGAAGCGCCGGTGCACCCAAACCTGAAACAGGCGCTGATCCGCCACAGTGAAGTCGACACGCGCTTGATCATGCGCACCCTCCGGAACACCGAGCGCGTGCTCCGCAGCCAGGCCGTCGACAAGGTCCTCGAGATCGAAAGCAGGGGCACTCCCAGCATCCAGGACCTCATCCCCTACGTCTCAGGTTTGGTGGGCAAGGAGATGCTGGAGGACGGCAACATGGACAAGGGGACCATGGCCGCGGGCCAGTGCATCGGACTCATCCGCGACATCCCCACCTGCCGGGAGCTGCTCGACCGGATCATGGCCGAAGCCGAAGAGATCATCGAAACCCGCTTCGCCCGGATGTTGTCGCACAGACGGTGAGCTTCAATCGGATCAGCTTCGCGCGTTGTTCGAGCGGCATCTCATAGCCGGTGCAGCCTTCGGCGAAGGCCTGCTGCCGCGATGATTCCGGCTGAAAGCCGCGCCCGCTGAAAAATCGAGAGGGAATAACGATGTCGACGATCGCGTTCCAGGACCAGATCCCTGACAACCGCTGCTATGGCTGCGGCCCTGCCAACCAGGACGGGCTGCGGATCAAGAGCTACTGGGAAGGGGATGAATCGGTCTGCACCTACCGGCCCGAACGTCATCATTCGGCGGGCCCGCCGCAATTCTTAAACGGCGGCATTATTGCGACCCTCATCGACTGTCACAGCCTCTGCACCGCCATCGCCAACGCTTACAGAATCGAAAACCGCCCGATCGGGTCCGATCCCCACATCTGGTGCGTCACGGCCAACCTGAACGTGACCTACCTGCGCCCGACCCCGCTCGACCTGCCGGTGACCCTGCGCGCCCGGATCACCGCATCCGGCCCGAAAAAGACCCTGCTGCAGTGCTCGCTGTACTCGAATTCGGATGAGTGCTCCCGCGGGGAGGTGGTAGCGGTGCGGGTGCCGGACAGCTGGCGGAACACACTGGCGTGAGCAGCTATTCTTCGGACAGCGCTTCCAAGTCGGCAAGATCCTTCTTCCGTCCCACCGTGCGCTTGTTGATCACAAGTTGAACGACTCGAGCAGATCTCTGAAGTCTGACTGAATCTCCATGACATTGCCTTCTCAGAAGCTCCACCGCTTCAACCCGCTCCTCGGCGGTTTTGGTCATCCAGTAGGAATAATCTGCCTTTATCGAGGAAAAATCGTCCAGCCGCCTTTTCGTAACCACCTTCTCAATCATTATTTTAAAGCTCACATTGGATTATTTTATAATCTTATATAGCACAAATCTTAATTTTCTTCAAAAACTGCTTAAAAAACAATCCTGACACTGCTGCACTCCCAGCCCGGGATCTTCCATCAAGGCACGGTTGACGTGATGGAAGTGACCGCCGGGCAGCTCGGGTTGGCCCTCGAGAGCGCCACGCTTTATTCCAAACTCGACGAATATTCCCGGGCGTTGGTTGCGGAGCTCGAAAAAGGAACGTTTCTTTGCCTTCCTGGAGAAGCCGGCTTCATCCGCACCCGAGCTGATCGAGCGGGTCAAAGCTGACCTGTTCAACCACATCCGGCGCGCGCCCCCGTCGGACGACATCACCATGATCGCGGTGCATCGGAAAACGTGATCAATTCTGAAAATCTTCAGGTGTCAATTCATCCCGCGACCCGGCTGACGTTGGACGGCATGCACGGCAACTCGACCGTCTCCAGGGTTCCGATGTAAGTCTTGCACGGCTGGCAGAACTTTTTCGGTCTTCCCCGGCCGGCCCACAGCAGCTTCATCCGGTGGGAGATGCCGCAGCGCGGGCAAGTGCATTCCATGGTGATACCGTCTTCACCCGGCTGATACAGTACCTCGTCACATTCAACCTCGACGCGCAGGCCCATTTTCTTCGATCGCATCGTTCAACCTCCCTTTCATTTTTTCGGCTTGGCGTACTTCCGGACCAGCTCCCGGATCGCCTCTTCCAGGAGGTCTCCCAGCGCCCTGTCCGTGTCCACGGCCAGGTGCTTGAGGGTCTTCAGAAGCTCGTCGTCGATGCGTGTGGAAAAGGTCTTTTTCTGCCCCATGCAAGAAAGCTTATAATAAAGCTTTTATTAATTCAAGTTATTTTTATTTCTTTATTAGTTTTTTTATTTTTTTTAAATCATTCGTGCAATGATGGTGCTGAAGGCCGGGGGAAGGGAAGGCACGTGCAGGGGTGTTTAACAGGGTGTTGAAAAACTTCGCCTCGCGCGGTGATCCGGCGTTGTGCGGCTTTTGTAAATGCTCACATG
The DNA here is from genome assembly GCA_035467535.1 of Desulfobacterales bacterium. Lineage (GTDB taxonomy): Bacteria > Desulfobacterota > Desulfobacteria > Desulfobacterales > SpSt-501 > SpSt-501. Next base: position 11,822 of record DATITS010000257.1, on the reverse strand, counting down.
CAACGGCTGGATGCTTGAGGCGAGAAGCTGGAAGCGAATGGGATGGGTTCTGTTTACTTGAGCCTCAAACCTCCAGCTTCAGGCTTCAAGCTTATGAGCGCCTTGACTAACGCCCTGATGCTTGTTTTCAACGCCCTGTTAAATGCCCGCCTGGCGCTTGACGCGCAGCAGGCCGGGGCTGTTGTTCAGGTACATGAGGGATGAGGCGCAATCGGCTGCGATAAAATATTTCTCGATCATGTCGAACAGCACCGGCCGGTCCGGCCAGGTGAAGGACTTTCTCTGCCGCTCGAGCTCGGTCCACTCGGCAGCGGCCTCCGGGTGCTGCGTGAAGACCCGGGTCTTGGCAGCATCGCAGAGGAACATCTCGCACACGATCGGCTTGACGCTCCACCGGCATCCTGCTGGCCCAAGATAAACGCACTTGAAGCCGTCATTTTCCCGCTGAAGCGCCTGGATAAGAGCCTCGATTTCAGATTCCGCGGAGACGAGCAGATTGATCACCACGTCCGCGAAAAAGGTGACGATCCCCTCGCGCGAGCAGCAGGCGCTCAGTCGGCTCTGGTAGCACGTGCGCTCGCAGACGTTTTCGAAATTCCGGCCCTGGAACTCGTCCACGCGGCGACGGAATGCGAGGTAATCCGCGGTGAGCGCGAACAGTTTTTCCTTCTCGCCGCGCGAAAGTGACGTGAGGTGCAGGCGCACGCGTGAAAGAGCTTCGAGCTGTTCGGCCTGGTAGCTGCTCGTCATGGTGGGAGAAACCCGGCCAGCGCGCTGTTGAATGCTTCCGTGCGCTCGATGTTGCACAGGTGCATGGCGGACGGGATGATAACCAGCCTGGATCCTGCGATCCGCTCATGCATGGCCCGTGAGGCTGATACCGGTGTGCCGGGGTCTTCTTCGCCGACGATGATCAGGGTGGAGAGCGTGATGCGGGAAAGCTGCTCCAGGTAGTCGAGCCGCCGGATGGCCTCGGTGCACCCGACATAGCCTGCAACGGGGGTCGCCAGGAACTGGCGCCGGATGCGCTCGACTTCAGGCGGCTTCGTTTCTAAATAGCCCGGCGTGAACCAGCGCGCCAGAGTGCCGTCGACCAGGGCCTGCAGCCCCTCTTTCGCGGCCGTATCGATGCGTTCCTGGACGACCGGCTGGGCTTCCTGCGGGATCCGTGCGGAGGTGCTGCACAGGCACAGGCTCAGCAGGCGGTCCGGATAAGCGAGGGCGATGCCCTGGCCGATCATGCCGCCCATGGACAGGCCGACGAAGTGTACCTGCCGGATCGCGAGCGCATCCATCAGCGCGACTGCGTCCGCCACCAGCTCGTCCAGGCGGTAGGGACCGACCGGCACATCGCTGCCGCCGTGGCCGCGGGTGTCGTAGCGCAGGATCCGGAAACGGGATTTAAGGGCGGTGATCTGCGGGTCCCACATCGACATGCCGGAGGCGAGCGAGTGACTCAGCATCGCGACGGGCGCCTGCTCCGGCCCGCACAATTCATAATTGGTGGTGATCGTCCTGGTCTTGATGCGCATGGTCTCTTCCCTCCTTAGAAGTGGTTTCATAACCCCGCCTGACCCCCGATAGCGGCGTTGCAGGCCTCTTCAAATGCTCACCTACTGCCGTGCATGCTGCGCTTTCGAATCGGCCTGCGCCTTGCCCTCAGGGGTGATCCGAGGTTGTGAAACCACTTCTATCGTTTAACCCTTTCATGTCGCACCGGCGGCATCGCGTCCCGGGGTTTGCGCCGGTTTTGCGCCGCGCTCGCCGATGATGGCCTGGATCCGCCGGGCCAGCTTCTTCGAGTCGTGCCGCACGATGCCGCCGGAGGTGTCGAGCATGTCGGCCGCATGGATCGTGCGGCGGCCCCAGCACGGGTCTTTCGGGTCGACCTCCACGAACTCGGCCTTCTGCTCGCGGTATTGTGCGATGAGCGAATCGTCCGGCCGCGCCGTGTTGTAAAGAATGCCGTCCACGTCCCGGCCCATGAAGCCTTCGAGGCGGCTCACGAAATCCCAGCCGGTGAAGTTGTGGGTTTCGCCGAACTTGGTCATGATGTTGAGCACGTATAGCACCGTCGCCCTGCTCTTCTGGAAGGCCTCCTTGACCCCCGGGACGATCAACCCGGCGATGATGCTGGTAAAGAGGTCGCCCGGGCCGATGATAATGTAATCCGCCCACCAGACAGCCTCGAGCACTGGCGGGTAGACCGAAATCCCATCGCTGTGGTGGGGCACCAGGAAGACATCCCGGATTTTCTCGCGCTGCGTGCCGCGTGGCACATCGATCGCCTTCTCGCCGAAGATGCGCGTTCCGTCCGTAAGTTCGGCCACCAGGGTTGCTTGGTCGATGGTCACCGGCAGGATCCGGCCCTGCACGTCCAGTATTTCCGCCAGGGCCTGGACTCCGGCCGGGAAGCTCTCGGTATAGCGCGACAGCATGGTCAGCAGCAGGTTCCCGGCGTTGTGGCCCATCAGGCGCCGGTCTTCGATGAACCGCTTCAGCAGCAGGCCGCGGGCCACTTCGCGGTGGGGGGAGAGTGCCACGATGCACTTGAGAATGTCCCCCGGCGGCAAAATGCCGAGCTCATCCCGGAGCCTGCCCGTGCTGCCGCCGCTGTCCACCATCGACACCACCGCCGTGATATCGATGTGCTCCAGGTCCCGCAAGCCGGAGAGCAACGCAAACTGGCCGCTGCCGCCGCCGAGGGTCACAATCTTGATGGGTTTGTGGTCCATGGGAGAAAAGGGTGTTTAGTGTTTGGTGTTTGGTACACTGCCCGCATGCTTAACAGGCTGTTGAACCCATACCGCATCACGCCCCCGGATCGTGACCCAGCAACTCCTCCACCCATTCGAGATCGAGCTCCATCAGTTTGCCCGGCAGCGGCCGGCCGCTCTGCGGGTCGCAGCCGATGATGCCGTAGTAGCTCTCGATCGCGCGCTGGAACTCCTCCCGGGAGAAGATGCGGTTGCCGGCCTGCGGGCCGTTCGGCTTGGGGTCGTATAGCCGCGCGGGGATGCGATCGTCCTTGATCGAAAAGCCCTCGCGGCTGTTGAAGGCGCGGGCAAGCGCCGAGGATCTCTCGGCGGCCTGCATCAGGTCGAGCCAGCTCGTGTTCCAGCCGGTGACCGCCCGGATGCACGCCACCAGGGTGTCCAGCGGCATGACGCCGCGGGGGGCGAAGCCGAAAACGCACAGCCCCAGCGAATCCAGCGCCTTCCATAATTTTTCGAGGGTGACGAAGGCGCGCACCTTGTCGCTGCTCAGGCTGACGGCGGGCATCGGCCGCTGGATGCCCAGCGGTTTCACCGATTGGAACGAGAAGGATTTTTCATCCACGAAGGACGGGTCGTGCGGCGCGTTCATGTGGTCCGCCCCGTAGGTGCTCAGGGCGTAGCTCAGGCCCACCCCCGCCTTGATGCGCGGGTCGTGCAGGGCGAGCTCCTGGCCTTTGACACACAGGCAGAACGCCTCGGCGTCGACTCCCCAGCGCGCCGCCAGCCGGGCCGAACCCTCGGCCAAAAGGTCGCCGAAGCCCCCCCGGTGGGCGATCATTTCGAGCAGTTTCAGCATCAGGCCGGCATCGCCGAAGCGCAGTTCGATGCCGCCGGTGTCGGCGGCGGTGATGACCCCCTTTTCAAAACACTCGCAGGCGAACGCGATGGTCATCCCGGCGGAGATGGTGTCCATGCAGTAGCGATCGCAAATCTCGTTGCCCTTGGCGACCGCCCGCAGGTCCAGGATGTTCAGGTTCGACCCCAGGGCGGCGATGGTCTCGTATTCCGGCCCGCCGTAGCGCGAATCGACGCCGTAGACCGGATCCTCCAGGGCGATCACGCGCTTGCACATGATGGGGCAGGCGTGGCAGCCCTTGCGCTTTTTCAGGAGCAGGGCGTTGTACGTGTCGCCGCCGAGGGAGGATGCGTCGGGAAGGCTGCTGCCGCGGAAGTTGTTCACCGGCAGGCCGCCGGCGGCCGAGAGCGGCTCCGGGAAGGCCGTGGTGCCGTACATGTAAAGCGCATCGCCCGCCGGGCTCTTGCGGAAGGTCTTGGCGTAGTCGGTGGCGGTCTTGCGCAGGAACTCCGGGTCGTGATAATCGATCGCGCCGCTTCCCAGCGCGGCCACGGCCCGGAGGTTCTTGGAGCCCATCAGGGCGCCGAAGCCTCCGCGGCCGTTGAAATGCCCCAGGTTGTTGGTGATGTTGGCGAACCGCACCCGGTTCATCCCGGCCAGCCCGGTCTGGGCGACACGGATCTTGTCGCTGCCCAGCTCCGCCCGGATGGCATCCTCGACCTCGCGCGCCCCCTGCAGGGCGATGGCGCGGGCGTCCCGGATTTCCGCCCGGCCGTCGGTCACCCAGAGGTAGACCGGGGTTTCGGACCGGCCCTTGAAAACAACGACGTCGAAGCCGGCGGCCTTGAGCTCGGGGCCGAAGAAGCCTGCGGCTTCGGACTCGCCGGCCGTGCCGGTGAGCGGGGATTTCCCGACGGCGGCAAACCGGCAGGAGGCTGCAATCGGTGAGCCGGTCATGACCCCTGTCGCCAAAACCAGGATGTTTTCCGGCGCCAGCGGGTCGGTGTGCGCAGGCACGTCGCGCATCAGGTAGTAATACCCGATGCCCCGGCCGCCCAGGTAACTGCGATAAAAGGCCTCGCCGGGTTCCTCGGTTTCGATCTTCCGGCGGGTCAGATCCACGTGCAGTACTTTTCCGGTGTAACCGAACGGCATGATCATACCTCCCGTGCCTGGATGGCGTCGCAGCTTTCATTTAGCGAAACCATCCGGATTTTTTTCTCTTTGAACAAGTGCAGGTTAAATCGGTTTCCGGGACGATGTCAATCCGCATTGAAGATCCCTGCAGCAAGTTGCAGGGATCTTCGGTCTATAAGGAATGCGGTCGCTTCCGCAACTCACCGCCCAGCCGCAAACGAGGAAGCCGGCGGCCGCAGCCCATCACTCCTCCAGGTAAATCGTTCGATAGCCCAGCCGGCCGTCGCGGTATTCGTAGAGCCGTAAGGACGCCTGCCGCCCCCAGTAGCCGGCCACCGGCGGTGCCGAGAACACCGGGATGCCTTCCAGCCAGTGCAGCTCGTCGCGGTGGAAATGCCCGGTGACCACGGCCTTGACGTTGTGACCGAGCAGGAGCTTCTCCAATCGGCGGCGCGCCGCGTCGCCCCAGCCCGTGTGCGACACGTTTTCGTAGAAATCATCCACGGCGGGCCGATGATGAAACACAATGACCGGCCGGCCGGCCGCCGATGCCAGGGCGGCCTCCAGCGCCTGCAGGGGATCGTACCCGGGCACGGTGAACCCGAGGGCCGCCGGTTCGGTGTAGGCGCAGAGGAACACGACGCCGTGATATTCAGCTGTTTGGATGGGCGGCCCGATCCGCCGGGTGAAGGCCGAAACCGTCTGCGCGAGGCGGCCCTGGAGAATGTCGTGGTTGCCCGGCAGGATGTGCACCGGCGCCTTGAGGCGGCCGAGGACCGCCAGCCCCTGGGCGACGATGGTCACATCTGTAATGCTGTCGGCGAAAACATCGCCCGTGTGAACGACGCAGGCGACCTCGTAAGGCAGCCGGTTGATCTGGTCCACCAGCCGGCGGGTCCGCTCCAGGTGGTCGCGGTCGCCGAAGTGCGTGTCGGTGATTTGGACGAAATAAAAATGCACCGCCCCGGAGGGCGGCCCGCTCGACGCAGCTCCTCCGGCCGCCTGGGCCAAAACGGTGAGCAGAACCAGCACCGCCCACGTGCAGGCATTTCGACGAGTGGATTGTCCCCGTTTCATTTTTCGCTCGCCCCCCCGGTCCACATGAGTTCGCGGTCAGGATACAATCAACTCGGCTGGAATTGAAGCAAAAATTGCCGCAGGCCCGGCCGGGGCGGACCGGCAGCCCGTATGTGGCAAAGCACCGCGGTCCTTGACCCGTCCCACCGAACCTCATATACTTGTCATTTGCTTCAGGATCCACGAGGCGCCGCAGCGTCCATCCGACAGAATGGAGGAACACATGCCGATTGCAGACCGAATGACCCGCCGGGTGGCGAATTTCGCGGTGATCAAAAACATGTTCGGGGAAGGCCGGCGGCTGAAGGAAAAGTTCGGCGCCGACAACGTCTACGATTTTTCCATGGGAAACCCCGATGTCCCGCCCCCGGACGCATTTCGGAAGGCACTGCGCGAACTGACCCAGTCCGACACCCTTTCGTTCGGCTACGCCCCGATGGCCGGTCACCTGCCGGTGCGCGAAGCGCTGGCCCAGCGCCTGACCGGCGAGCACGGCGTCCCGGTCCCGCCGGAGATGATCGTCATGACGGTGGGCGCCGCGGGCGCCCTCAACGACATCTTCCGGGCGCTGGTCAATCCGGGCGACGAAATCCTGACCCCCGCCCCTTATTTTCTCGGCTACGACAACTACGCTTTCCTGGTGGATGCGGATCTCATCACGGCCGCAACCGATCAGCGCTTCCACCTGGACCTTGCCGCCATCGCCAAGGCCATTACCTGGAAGACTCGTGTCGTGCTGATCAATTCGCCGAACAACCCCACGGGGGCGATCTATTCGGCCGAGGAGATCAACGGGCTGGGCCAGGTGCTGGAGGCCGCCAGCGCCCGTTTCAAAAAGCGCATCTACTTGGTGTCCGACGAACCCTACCGCCGCATCACCTACGGCGCCGCCGTGCCGCCGGTGCTGGCGGCTTACCCTCACAGCGTCGTCGTGAACTCCTTTTCGAAGGAGCTCAGCCTGGCCGGCGAGCGCCTCGGTTACTTGGCCGTCAACCCGGCGGCCGAGGATGCCGAGGCGATCGTGGCTGCGGCCTCCGTCGTCAACGCCATGCATGTGGTCAACGCCCCCAGCCTGTTCCAGCAGGCGGTGGCCCGCGTGATCGGGGCTACCGTGGATGTCTCCATCTACCAGCGGCGGCGGGACCTGATCGGTGGCATCATGACGGCGGCAGGCTACGAGTTCAGCCTGCCCGAGGGTGCCTTCTACCTTTTCCCGAAAAGCCCCATTGACGACGATGCCCGCTTCACGGAGATACTGAGGGGCGAGCGCATCCTGGTCAGCCCGGGGCGCGCCTTCGGGGCCCCGGGGTATTTCCGCATCTCCTACGCCGTGCCGGAGACGACGATCATCGGGTCCGAAGAAGGCTTCCGCCGGGCGTTGCAGAAGGCGCAGGGCTGAAGGAACGCGACCCGTTTCCAATTCGCGCGCTTTGGCGGTTCAGGAAACCGTCAGAGTTTCGTGAAGGACCAATCGCGGTTGCCGTCTTTTGACAGCTGCACCCGGTGGTGCCCGAGCCAGCGGCGGTCATCCGTTGCGGGGTAATCTTCCCGGAAATGCGCCCCCCGGCTCTCCGTCCGTCGCAGCGCTGCCTGCAGGATGAGCTGGGCGACCTCGATACCCGCCTTGAGGCTCAAGACCCGCGCCGGGCCGCTTGCCGCCGCCCCATCGGCGCTTGCCTGCAGCTCCGCCTCCATGGCGGCTGCGGCGTGCAATGCCCGTTCAAGCCCTTCCCGGTTGCGGATGATCCCGCCGTCTTCCCATAAGATGTTGCCCAGCCTCAACCAGAGCGCAGAAACGTTCGAAGCGGCCCCCGCTGCGGCCGGGCCCCCGGCAGGCGTTTGAGAAAATTCTCCGGCTTCCTTGAGTGCGATCTTTGCGTGCGCACCGGCCCATTCCGCCGCAGCCTCCCCGGCCCGCTTTCCGAACACCAGCGTCTCCGACAGGGCGTTTCCACCCATGCGGTTGGCGCCGTGCAGCCCTCCGGCCACCTCGCCGGCGGCAAAGAGCCCGGGGACCGAGGTCGCCCCGCGGCCGTCGATCACCACCCCGCCCATGGTGTGATGGGCCATGGGGGCAACCCGCAACGGTCGCCGGCAGGCGCCGCATCGCTTTCCGATGGTGCCAAGGGTGGAAGCGGATAGCGGGTCCGACATCCAGCGCGCTTCGGAGACACCGGACAAATCCAGCCAGACCACGCGGCCTTCACGGTAAATCTCCCTGAAGAGGGCCTGTGACAGCCGGTCGCGGGCCTTCTCGGCGGCCGGCCGTTCGGCGATACCGTACTTCTCATAAATGTCTTCGCCGGCGTCGTTGTAAAGCCGCCCGTAATCCCCCAGCCGCGGGGGAACCATGTAACGCGGCAGCCCGGGCTCGGCGAGTCCCAGCGGGTAGAACTGAACGAACTCCATGTCCTGCAACAGCGCCCCGGCCCGCAATGCGAGCGCATAGCCTTCCCCGACGATCCCACGGGGATTGTCGTGACGTGCATACAGCCCGCCGGCCCCTCCCGTGGCAAGCACGACGGCCCGGGCGCCGATGGACTGCTGTCTTCCGGTTGCCGTTGCATACCCGGTCACAAGGCCGACGCCCTCAACGACGCGGATGTCGGCGACGGCCAGGCCGGACTGGAACCCGCTGCCCAGTGCAAGATTGCGGTCGACCAGGCATCGGATTATTTTTTCACCCCAGATCGGCGCCCGTCCGCGGCTGAAGAGATACCCGTTGTGGAAACTGGCGTCGAACCCCCAGGCGACGAGCTCCTTGAGCCGGGCAGGTGCTTCCTCCGCGAGAATCTCAGCCAGCGCTCTCTCGTTCAGGCCGCGTCCGGCCAGAAGGGTGCGCTCCAAATGCCCGCCGGTGGATTCATCGTCGCGGCTCCCGGCAAAGACGCCACCGCTCACGATGGTCGCACTGGCCTTGCCGGGAGCACCCCGGGATACGATCAAGACGCGCGCTCCCGCCTGCTTCGCGGCGGCGGCGGCGCGAAGCCCCGCCGCTCCGCTTCCGATCACAAGGACGTCACAGATGCGATGGTCCATGCGACTGGCCCCTCAGCCGACGCTGACCCGCGCATGACCGGGTTCAACCACCCGGCCGATGCGGGCAGCGGCCTCGATGCCGGCAGACTTCAGTGCACGGACCAACTCGTCGGCCTGTGACTCCGGCAGGGACAGCAAAAGCCCGCCGGAAGTCTGAGGGTCGAAAAGCAGATCTTCCTCCGCGCCTGCCAGCTTTAACTTCACATCCCATAAACCTTGCACCGCCTTGCGGTTGGCATTGTTGCTGCCGGTGGTTTCCCCTTTGCGATACATCTCGACGGCATTCGGGTAAGAGGGAAGACTCCGGTAATCGAGTTCGATGCGCACGTCTGCGCCCTGAGCCATTTCCATGCCGTGGCCCATGATCCCGAAGCCCGTGATATCGGTGCAGGCATGCACGGGGAAACGCAACGCCACTTCGCACGCCTTGGCGTTCAGCGCCGCGACCGCCGGCAGAACGGCCGTCAGCTCGCGATAGGGCAGTTTCCCGGAACGATTGGCGTTGAACAGCACTCCGGTCCCAAGCGGCTTGGTCAGCACGAGGGCATCCCCCGGCCGCGCTCCGCAGTTCGTCAGAATGCGATCCGGGTGAACCACGCCCGTCACGGCCAGCCCGTACTTCGGCTCGTTGTCGTCAACCGAATGGCCGCCGGCCATGCTGGCGCCGGCTTCCAGGACCTTGTCGTTTCCGCCGCGCAGGATCTCCTTGAGCAGCCCCATGTCCAGCGCCTTGGACGGAAACATCACCAGGTTGAGCGCCAGAATCGGCCGCCCCCCCATGGCATAGACGTCCGAAAGCGAGTTGGCGGCGGCGATCTGCCCGAACCAGTAAGGATCGTCCACCGGCGGCGTGATGAAATCCGCCGTGCTGATGACCGCCGTATCGGGCGACAGGCGGTAGACCGCCGCGTCGTCGCTGGTGTCGAAACCGACCAGTAAATTTTCATCCGCGGAGTTCACCAGTCCCTTCAGCGCGTCCGACAGATCCGCCGGACCGATCTTGGCAGCTCACCCGCAGGTGCGGGACATGGCCATGAGGGTTTTCTTTTTCCGAAAAAACATGTCGGCTCCCTTTCAATCGCTGATCCGCGCAGGCGCACGTACACCTCGCCCCGCTTATGCCCGTATATTGCGACGAAGCTTTCGATAATGCAAATGAAAATAAAGAAAAAGGGCCCAAGGGGCGGCGGGGACCGTTTGGGCCCTTAACCCCTTGAACCCTTTCAGTATCAACAGCCCGGCTAAACCGTCTCCGCGACCGCCGGTTGCATCTTCTCTTCAGCCTTGACCTCGGAGAGGCTCTTCACGGATACCTGCTCAAAGGAGACCGGGTTGACCCGGACCTCGGATTCCGCCGGGAGCTTGCCCACCTGGTCGAAGAATTTTTCCAGGGTGCTCTCCCCGCGTTTCACCTTTTCGGCATCGCCGGCGCCTTGCGCGCCCAGGCCCTTCAGGAACTGCTTGAGAAATTTCTTGAGCAGCTTGAGGACCTTCAGCGGCTTGACTCCCGAATCCCGGACCTTCTGCGCCATTCGATCCGCAATCGGAGAAGCTTCCGCCGGCAACGGCAGCGGTTTTGCCGCCGGCGTCGGGCCCACCGCCGGGGTAGCGCGCTGTACAGCTGCGACAACCGAGGCTTCGGCCTCCGGGAGCGCGGGCGCCGCACCCGGACCCCCGAGGGTCATTTCATCGGAGCGGGCACTCAGATAACCGACACTCGCGCTGTACTCGAATTGCGCCTGGACACTCTTGAGAGAGGACAGCCCGGCAAAATCTTCGTTGATCCCCGGCGGCTCCTGTCCGCCCGAGGCCAGGAACTCTTTAAACATCGCGCCGAGATCGGAAAGCAGCAACTTGATGTCGGCCAGCTCCTGCGCGTTCAGGTCGCCTTCGACCGTCACGGCGATGTCCTGTTCCATTTGAAAATCCAGCATCTGCGCCTCGATGTGCCGATAGCCGGAATCGCTGAGAGCCAGGTGTTCGTAGGTAGCCAGGGTCACCTCTGCACGATAATCCGAGGAGAGGGTGACCTTGTCCCCTTCGGCGGTGACGATGTCGAAGTCGGCTTGCTGCTCCTCGCTGACGCTCAGCCAGTTCAGCCGGGAAGATTGGTAGTTCGCCTGGGTCGCGGCCGGATCGTGCGGCCTCGCAGCCGGCGATGTGCCGCATTGGACACCTTCCATGATGGATGTTTCTCCTTTCTGGAGGACATTAAATGCTTCTGATCTCATTATCGACCGCTCGCCCGAAAACTTTACGGCAAACTGCGCAGGGGCAGGACCTTCTCTCTTGACAAACCGGCCGGTGAGGCAAAAATTCGCTCCGTCGGTGCAACGCAGGTGATCCCGGGGAGTGGCTGAAATGGACAGGACGATTGAGGATATTCAGAACGAGTTGGATCGGCTGGAGGAGAAAATCGGCGAGGTCAAGCGCCGCCTGCCGGCTCATTCCATGAAGCCGCCCATCATGATGGAGCTGCTGGAACTGGAAGACCGCCGCGATGAGCTTTTCCAGATTCTTGGGAAGGCTAAGGCGGCCGACCGATGAGGGCTGTCTTTCCGAGCGAGGGCGGACGGTGAAGACCTGCGACCATGATCCGGATTCCGAAACGCGCTACGTCTGCCTGAAGCACGGCATCACGATGTGCGCAAAATGCCTGCGCTGCCGGGACCCCGAGATCTATTGCAAGCACCGTCAGGCCTGTGCCATCCATTTTCTCACCCGGCGCAAAGGGTCCCTGGAAGACGCCCCGCCCCACGGGAAACCCCTGGCAGGGTGCTGAAAAGCCGCGCTTAACCCGGACATTTCGTGAAAATTTTCCGGCACTCCTCCGTCGGTTATATGGAAAGCTGTCGGTTACAGACGGTATCCGATGAAAACACCGAACATGACGCATGCGCCTGTTAACGCTGGGCGACCAGCGCCGCCATCGTGTCCGCAATTTTGCCGAAGGCGAGGGTGACCGGCGAGTCGGCGTAGCTTTCCTGAAAGGATCG
>DATITS010000256.1:0-21659 GCA_035467535.1 Desulfobacterales bacterium | reverse complement strand
ATCCCCGGCTGCGGATCGATCTTGAAAAAATCACCCACAATGCCCGCCGGGCGCTGGAGATCGGCCGTGCGCAGGGAGTCGAGGTCATGGGGGTGACCAAGGGGGCTGCCGGAATTCCCAGAGTGGCCAAGGCGATGCTCGCCGCCGGCATCGAGAGCCTGGCCGATTCACGGCTTGACAACATTGCCCGCCTGCGGGCGGACGGGATTCAGGCCCCCATCACTCTTTTGCGGTCGCCCGGCCCCAGCGACGTCGCCCGAACGGTGGAACTGGCCGACGCCAGCCTGAATTCCGATGAGGTCATCGTGGAGGCCCTGTCGATCGAAGCGCGTATGCAACGCAAGATCCACGGCGTGATTCTCATGGTGGACCTCCACACCGGCCGGGAAGGCCTGCCACCGGAAAAGGTCCCGGCGGTCTGCCGCAAGCTGCAATCGCTTCCGGGAATTCAACTCAAGGGGATCGGCGGCTATTTCCATCTGGCAAGCGACAGCGAGCTGCATCTTCCCGGCTTGCAGACGTTGGTGCGCCTGGCGAAGCAGGTTGAAACGGAGCTGGGCAAGCCGCTTGCCGTGCTGTCCGGAGGCTCGTCGAACATCCTGCGCACCCTCGCGGTGGAAGGGCATCCCAACCCGGGCATCAACCACCTGCGTATCGGAACGGCGATTCTGCTCGGGTTCGCCTCCTCGCTCAACCCGATCCCCATCGACGGGTTTGAGCGCGACACGTTTATCCTGCAGGCGGAAGTGATCGAAGTGAAGCCGGGGCAAACCGGCGAGGCGATTTTGGCGTTGGGCAAGGTCGACACCGATCCAACGTTTTTATTCCCGGTGCGTCCCGGCGTGAACGTCCGGGATGCTTCCAGCGACCATCTCATGGTGGGAATGGACCCCGGCCCCAGCGTCGGCGACCGGGTCTCTTTCCGACTCGGCTACCCGGCGCTCTGCCGGCTGATGGTCTCGCCGTATGTGCAGATAGAGTACCTGGAGGGAAGCTTGTAGCTCACAGCTGATAGCGGATAGTCGAACGTAACAACGTATGACACGATTTATAAAAGGACCCTTTCCTTGTCCTTGTTTCGACCATGAGCTTAGCGCCATGACCCATGAGCTTTAATGCGTCAGGATTTTACTGAGAAACAGCTTGGTCCGCTCGCTCTTCGGATGGGCGAAGAACTCCTGCGGGGGGGCGATCTCCATCAACTCGCCGAAGTCCATGAAGGCCACCCGGTGGGCGACCTCGCGCGCAAACCCCATCTCGTGCGTGACCACGATCATGGTCATCCCCTCACGCGCAAGGTTGCGCATGACCTCCAGCACCTCGTTGATCATCTCCGGGTCGAGCGCCGAGGTGGGCTCGTCGAAGAGCATGATCTTCGGCCGCATGCAAAGCCCGCGGGCGATCGCCACGCGCTGCTGCTGGCCGCCGGAGAGCTGGGCCGGGAACTGGTGCAGCTTGTCGCCCAGCCCGACCTTCTCCAGGACGTACCGGCCCTGCTCCTCGGCCTCTTTTTTAGCGGTCTTGCGCACTTTCATGGGCGCGAGCGTCACGTTCTGCAGGGCCGTCATGTGGGGGTAGAGGTTGAACTGCTGAAAGACGAAACCGATCTCCGCCCGCAGCCGGGTCATGTTGGTCTTCGCGTCGTGGACTTTCATGGTGTCGACGATAAGCTCGCCCTTCTGGATGCGCTCCAGTCGATTGATGCAGCGGATGAGGGTGCTCTTGCCCGAGCCGCTCGGGCCGCAGATCACCAAAACCTCCGCCGGGTCGACTGTTAGGTTGATGCCCTTGAGGACATGCAGCTCCCCGAACCACTTGTGAACGTCTCTGAATTCGATCATATCCGCCTACATCTTGTTTTGGGTGACACCCGCCGACAGGCGCTTCTCCAGTCTGTTTGAAACCCGGATGAGCGGATAGCAGACCACGAAATACAGGACCGCCACCAAACCGAAGACCAAGAGCCCCTGGGGCACGCGCTGCACCGTGAGCCAGCCCACCCGGGTCACGTCCATGACACCGATGGCCGAGACCACGGAGGAGTCCTTGATCAGCAGGACGAACTGGCCCACCAGCGGCGGGAGGATGATGCGCATGGACTGGGGCAGGATCACATAGCGCAGCTGTTGGACCCCGTTCAGGCCCGTGGAGGTTGCCGCCTCCTTCTGGCCCGAGGGAACCGACTGGATGCCCGCCGCCACGATCTCGCAGATGAAACAGGCGGCGAGGTTGGTGAGGGCGACCACGGCGGCCGGGAAGGCTTCCAGTTGGATCCCGAACTCCGGCAGCAGGAAAAAGATAATGAAGACCTGCACCAGGAAGGGCGTGCCGCGCACGACGTCCACCCAGGCGCCGATCAGGGCCTTGATGAACCGGTTGCGCGAGGCCCGGAGGATGCCCCAGATGAAGCCGATGGCGGTGCCGGCCAACAGGCTCAAGCCCGAAACGGCGATGGTCATCCACAGCCCCTTCAGGAAGAAGGGCAGGCTGTGAACGAGCTGTTCTATGTAGAAACTCCACATACCATTGCACAGAATTCGGGAGTTCGAGGGTTCCAGGGTCCAAGGGAATAACGGCACGCGTTGCCTATGCTTCTTTTCACTTGAACCCTCGACTCCTTGAATCCTGGAACCCTTCCTTTTATGTTTGCATATAGATCAGCCGCTTCTGCGACCAGTGCGTCAACCCCTTGAGAATATAATAAATGAGCAAGTAGAACACCGCCGAGGTCAAGAACCCCTCGGCCGGCATGAAGCGCTCCGAGGTCATGATCTGGCCGGCGCGGGTCAGCTCCGGCAGAGAGATGAGCGACAGGAGCGCGGAGTCCTTCACCAGCACGATGGCCTGCCCGAGCAGGGGGGGCAGTGTCACACCGATGGCCTGGGGCAGGATGATGTGGCGCATGCGCTGCAGGTAGCTCAGGCCGGATGAGACCGCGGCCTCGACCTGGCCGTGGGAGATGGACTGGATCCCGGCCCGGACGATTTCGGCCATGTAGGCCCCGCTGTTCAGCGTGAGCGCCAGGATGCCCGTGGTGGTCTCGGACATGCGGATCCCGATCGAGGGCAGGCCGAAGTAGAAAAAAAAGAGCTGAACCAGCAACGGGGTGGAGCGTATGCTCTCGATGTAGACGCCGGCGGCCCAGGCCAGCAGTTTGAACCGGCTGATGCGCAGGCCGCAGGCGAGCGTGCCCACCAGGAGGGCGCCGAGCAGCCCGGCCGCAGAGAGCCAGAGGGTGGCCAGAAAACAGCTCCAGAAAAGCGGCAGGTATTCGAAGATGACCCTGAAATTGAAAGTCTCAAGCATGGCGCTGCCCGTTAGAGAACATGAAGTGCCGGGGGGTGCTTCCTGCCGCGATCAGTAGGCAATTTTCTCGGCGGTTCTCATCGCGGCAGATGGGACGATGCGGGCCGCCTATAAGAGGCGGCCCGCATTCCTAAAAACATAAAGCCGCTTGCGGCTTTATCAGTGGTCTTTCTTCCAGTCCAGGGTATTGACCCAGTAGTTCAGATTCTGCTCCAGGCGGCCATCGAGTCCTGCATTGAGGAAGAAGAGGTTCACCAGCTCCAGCAGGTCCTGGGAGTCGTAGCGCACCGCGAACGCCAGCGGAAGCTTGGAGAGCAGGTCCGGCAGAACCCGGAGGCTTTTGGGCGGGTAATTAGACATCTGCCCGATCACTGCAGAGGAGTCGTTCACGCCGAAATCCGCCTGGCCCTGCAGAACGGCATCGATCAGAAGGGGCCCGCCGCCCTTGTAAGACTTCAACTCGGCTTTCGGGAAGGAATTCTTGGCGTCCGTCTCGCCGGTCGAGCCGAGCAGCACCGCGATTTTCAAACCTGCTTTTTTGGCATCTTCAACCGTCTTTATGGGGCTGTCGGCTTTCACAAAGACGACGCTGCCCGTGTACATGAAGGGCTTGGTGAATCCGATTTTCATGGCCCGCTTGATGGTGGGGGTCATGTCGGCAGCCAGGATGTCGGCCTTCTTGGAGAGCAGGGCCGGGATCAGGCCGTCCCAGTCGAAGTCCAGGAACGTCACCTTGACCCCCATGTCCTTGGCCAGCATTTCGCACAGCTCGATCGAGCTCCCGGCGCGCTTGCCGTTTTTGTCGATGAAGCTGAACGGGGGCCCCTGGGTCTGGCAGGCCACCCGCAGCTCGCCGCGCTGGGCGATTTCATCGAGGGTGCCCGCAATGCTCATCGATGCGAACCCGACCACCAGCAACAATGCGATTAACCATTTGACACGTTTCATGATTCGTTCCTCCTTGCCTGTGGGGTTGGTTGTGGTTCTATTCCACCTCTTCCGTGACGACGATTCCCCGCTCAGCCAAAGCAGCCATGAACGGGGCGTGGGGAACATGCAACGCGGGGTTGAGAACGCCTTTTGGGGCGATTTCGCCGGAGGCGATCATCTGGGCGACGATGCTCGCCGGGAACCCGACCCCCAGGCTCATGCCGTAGAGGCCGGATTTAAGGTCGCGCTCGATGACAAGCGCGGTCTTAAGCGTCTTGGGGTGGCCGTCTTTAACTCCCGAAAAGATATTGTACATGGCCACCACGTCTTTTTCACCGGCCTGGTATTGGAGCTGCGGCTCCAGGAGGTTCACCATGAACTGGTGGGGTGTCACGGCGCAGTCCAGGCCCTTTACAGGCTCGTCTGAAAGAAGCCCCAGGCGTTTCAAGGGCCGCCAGAACGCGCACCATCCGGGCCAGCGCAGGGCATAGCGGCCGGCCTCCCGGATGCCGGGCGTTACGCCTAAAAGATCGGTGTAGAACACGGCATCGCCGTTCGGCACCGCTTCCATTTCGCCGAGCCCCGGGAACCGAATGGTGTGAATCATGTCGGTTTCGTGCTGCTGCGCGGCCGGCACTTCAAGTTTTTCCCCTCCCCGGATGAAAACCGAGGACCGCTTCTGGGAGCGCAGCACCATGTCGAAGTTCCAGCTGATCTTGTAGTTCAGGGGGTTGGTGCAGGCCTGCTTCTCGGGGATGCCGCCGCAGTAGGAGTTGAGCACGTGCAACTCGTCGAACTGGCGCACGGCATGACCGCAGATGACGAGATCGATGCCGGGGTCCAACCCGCATTCGGGCATCAGGGCGACGCCGGCGGCCTTGCCCGGCTTGTGCAGGTGCTGGATGGGCTTGCCGTAGTTCGTGCTGACCAGCGGGACCCTGGTTTCCAGAGCCGCTTCGAAGGCATTGGCCATTAGGGGCAGCGGCAAGAGATCGATGACGGCATCAAACCCCTGTTTGAACAGGGCCACCAAGGCCTTTTTGGACGAGCCGTCCACCTGGACCGGCGTGATCTTGGCGACGTCGGTGATGGCCGTCAGCTTGTTCCACTCTTTCAGGCTGAAATCCGCACAGACAACTTCGCGCACCTGCGCGCTGCGCGCCAAATCGAGAAGCGCCGCCTTGCCCTGCATGCCCAGGCCGCCCAGAACCGCGATTTTCATATAGCTTCCTAATTATGGGGATAATGGATGCATGGCGGCAGTTAATCGATATTCAGCGCTTTTGTCAACCTGGAAATCGGGAGAGAAGATGCGGATTCCCGGTGGCAAAGCGTCCGGGGTAGCGTTCCGGCAGAGAAAAATGGGCAGCAAAAATTCGGGGTAACAGGGTGATGAAAAACAAGCATCAGGCCGTCCGCCAAGGCGGATATTCGCTTGAGGCTCGAGGCACAAAACAAATTCAAACCTATTCCGCCAGGCTTCCAGCTTCGAGCCTCAAGCTTCCAGCCGATTCCATTTGAGCATTTATAAAAACCGCACAACGCCGGTTCACGGCGCGAGGCGCAGTTTTTCACCACGCGGTTAGAGGCTGACTGTCACGTAGTAACCCTGCTCGCCACGCTGGATCAGGAGCACGAGGGAGCTCTTGGTTCGAAACTTGACGATGGCCTTGTTGAAGTCTTCGGTGTTGCTGACGCCGAGATCGTCGATCTGGCGGATCACGTCCCCTGCCCGGGCGCCGACCCGTGCCAGGGAGGTACCGGTCCTGACCTCGGAGATCATCACGCCCTCTTTGGTCACGATGCGGAAATCCTTGCGATTTTTATGCGTCAGCTCCTGGACGCGGACGCCGAGAAGGCTCCACGCCAGGCGATCGGCCTGCTCGATGGGGAACAGGCGGGTTTTAATGGCGAACGCTCGGTTCTGACCGCTGCGCCAGACCTGGGCCTCGATGGTTTCACCGGCGGTCACGGTTTTGGTGACGGCCAGGTAGTCGTTCAGGTCGACGATTTTCTTGGCTCCGACGGCGAGCAGGACGTCGCCCTCCCGCAGGCCCGCCTCCCGGGCCGGGCTGTCCGGCTCGACGGACTTGATCATGGCCCCCTTTTTTCCGGGGTACTTCAAGTACTGGGCGAGTTTTTCGTCCAACTCCTGGGCGACGATGCCGATCCAGGCCAACTTGACCTCGCCGTACCGGATCAGGTCGGCCACGATTTTCTTTGCCTTGCTGATGGGGATGGCAAAGCCGATGCCCTGCGCCTTGGCGTAGATGGCGGTGTTAACCCCCACCAGGTCCCCGTTGATGTTGAGCAGCGGCCCGCCGCTGTTGCCGGGGTTGATGGAGGCGTCGATCTGGATGAAGTCGTGGTAGACCCGGTCCTCTGCGCGGATGCTGCGGTGCACCGCGCTCACGACACCGGTGGTGACGGTGTGCGAGAAGCCGAAGGGGTTGCCGATGGCGATGACCGTCTCACCGATCATGAGGTCGTCGCTTTCGCCCATGGCGATGGATGGCAACTTTTCCTTTGAGTCGATCTTGAGCACCGCCAAGTCCGAGTCCGGATCGGCCCCGACGATGCGGGCCTCGTATTCACGCTGGTCCTCCAGGACCACCGTGATGGTGCCGGATCGTTGGATGACGTGGGCATTGGTGAGGATGAGGCCCCGGTCGCCGTCGATGATGACCCCCGAGCCGAGGCTGGTCTGCTGCTGGCGCTGCTCGAAGCGCGGGTCGAAGAAGTCCTTGAAGAACTCGTCGAAGAAGGGGTTGCCGAATCCCGCAAACGGGTTCGTCCGGGCGCGGGCTTCATAGGCAGAGCTGATGTTGACCACCGCCGGGCGCACTTTGCGCACGGCCTTGACCACGGCGGTCTCGCGCAGG
Organism: Desulfobacterales bacterium; assembly: GCA_035467535.1. Lineage (GTDB taxonomy): Bacteria > Desulfobacterota > Desulfobacteria > Desulfobacterales > SpSt-501 > SpSt-501. The sequence continues at coordinate 14,541 of DATITS010000256.1, read as the reverse complement.
TTGTCTGGAGCCGCAAAGGCCGCAAGGGGCGCCAGCGTGATCAGGATGCCGGCGCACGCCGCCCAGAGGAATCGGCGGTATCGGTCCGCGCAGTCGTTGCGAAAATTGAAGGTTGGCATTTGCATCGATTTGGGTTAAACTAACCAGTTTTGAAATGAAGTTGAATTCCTGAACCCCGATACCTGAGTGGTTTCCGGCGAGCAACTATACACCCGGGAAGGCGCGTCAGCAATACTTCTATGAGCACAAACACGATTCAGGAGCTTCTGGCGCTGATCGAAAAACCGAGCCGCTATCTGGGCTCGGAGATCAACGCCGTGAAGAAGGACCCACAGGGAGTAAAGCTGCGTTTCGCCCTGGCGTTTCCCGACCTCTATGAAATCGGGACCTCCCACTTCGGCCTGCAGATCCTGTATCACATTCTCAACCGCCAGCCCGAGATCGCGGCCGAGCGGGTCTTCGCCCCGGCGACGGATTTGGAAGAGCGGCTGCGGCAGGGGCGGATTCCCCTCTTCTCGCTGGAGTCCCAGACCCCGCTCAACCGGTTCGACATCATCGGCTTCAGCCTGCTCTACGAGCTGAACTACACCAACATCCTCACCATGCTCGAGCTTTCAGGGATCCCGCCGCTCGCTTGCGATCGCGATCCCAACCACCCCCTGGTCGTCGCCGGCGGCCCGTGCACGTGCAACCCGGAACCGGTGGCGGATTTTTTCGACGCGATCGTGGTGGGCGATGGCGAACAGGTGGTGCTCGAACTGGCCCGCACCTGGCTCGAATGGAAGGATGCCGGATCGGGCAACCGTGACATACTTTTAAAAATGTGGTCCGGCATCGAGGGCGTCTACATCCCGGGCTTTTTCGAAGCGCGCTACGATTCAGAGGGTTTTCAAACCGTGACACCGCGCTTTCCCGACCACACCTCGGTGACGCGGGCCGTCATGGCCGACCTCGATGCTGCGCCGTTTCCGGTGAAGCCGGTCATCCCGTTCGGCAAACCGGTGCACGACCGCCTGCGGCTGGAACTCTCGCGGGGCTGCACGCGCGGATGCCGGTTCTGCCAAGCAGGGATGATCTACCGCCCGGTGCGGGAGCGCTCCCCGGACAAGCTACTCGGGCTGACGGAACAGGCCCTCGCCGCCACCGGCTACGAGGATGTTTCGCTCATGTCCCTCAGCACCGGGGACTACGGCTGCATCGTGCCGCTCATGGAGCTGCTGATGGCGCGCTTCGCACCCGAGCGCGTTGCGGTCTCCCTGCCCTCTCTGCGAGCAGGCACCCTGACGCCCGAACTCATGGAGCTGATCCGGCAGGTGCGCAAGACCGGCTTCACCATCGCTCCGGAGGCCGGCAGCCAGCGGCTGCGGGACGCCATCAACAAGAACATCAGCGAGGCGGAGATCATCGATACCGTCCGGGACGCCTTCGAGTGCGGCTGGCAGCTGATCAAGCTCTATTTCATGGTCGGGCTGCCCACTGAAACCGAGGAGGATCTCGCAGCGCTGGTGGAGCTGGTGCTCAAGCTCTCCCGCTTGAAAGGGCCGAGCAACCGCCGGGGCCAGATCAATGTCAGCTTGGCCACCTTCATCCCCAAGCCCCACACGCCCTTTCAGTGGGCGACCCAGATTTCTCTGCCCGAGTGCCGGCGGCGGCTGCACTGGGTCCAGGACCGGCTCAAGCGTCCCGGGATTCAGTTCAAGTGGCAGGACCCGGAGATGAGCCTGCTCGAGGGGGTATGGGCACGCGGGGACCGCCGGCTCGGTCGCGTGCTTATGGCCGCCCACCGTCGCGGGTGCCGCTTCGACGGCTGGAGCGACAAGTTTAATTTTTCGGCCTGGATGGAGGCGTTTGAAGAGACTGGTGTCGACCCGGCCTTTTACACCAGCCGGGTCCGCCGGCTGGACGAACCCCTGCCGTGGAGCCACATCGACACGCGGGTGGCAGGTGATTTTCTGAAATCGGAGTGGGCGAAGACCCTCGTCGGAAGCCCCACGCCCGACTGCCGCGGGGGCGACTGCCAGGCCTGCGGGGTCTGCGATTTTCAAAGCATCAAGCCCCGGGTGCACCGCGGCTCGCTTACGAACCTGCCGCCGGCATCACCCCCGGGTGCGGCTGCACCCGCCTACAAGCAACTCCAGGTATCGTATGAAAAGATCGGCCCGGCGCGGTTTTTCGGCCATCTCGAGCTGGTGAACATTTTTCTCAGAGCCCTGCGACGCGCTCGCGTTCCGGTCAAATTCTCCGAAGGGTTCCACCCCAAGCCGAAGGCCTCCTTCGACAACCCGCTGCCCACGGGCGTCGAGAGCGAGGAGGAGCGCATGGTCCTGACCGTGCCGCAGGATGTCGCGGCCAATGCGCTGCGGGAAGGACTGAACGCCGAGCTTCCGGAGGGGCTGCGGGTAAACGCGTGCAGCGAGGAACTCGGCCGGCCGCGGACCGCCTGCACCTATCGGGTCAGCTTCGCTGCGCCGCTTGCGAACCCGGCGCGGTTTTCCTCGCGCGGGATTGGGGCGGACCAGAGCATTCTGGTCACCTCGCCGAAGGGGAAGTTGAAAAAATTCGAGTTAAAGGATATTCTGATGGACATTCGTCAGCCGGATCCCATGACGGTCGAGATCACCTTGTGCGCCGAGCCGGGTAAGTCGGTGCGGGCGGCCGAGGTGCTCAAACAGGCTTTTGGGATTCCGGAAGCCGATCTCCGCAACGCCCTGGTCCGCAAGTTGAAGGGGCCGGAAGCGTGAGGCCGCATGCCCAGTGAAACCGTAAGTGAGCGTGGCACGATGTACAAGCAGCTCATCATCAATGTGACCGAACACGAGACCCGCGTCGCCCTGCTCGAAGATGGCACCATCGTCGAGATTCACGTGGACCGCGGGGATGATTCCGACATCGCCGGGAACATATATAAAGGTCGGGTGCTGCGGGTCCTGCCCGGCATGCAGGCGGCCTTCGTCGACATCGGGTTGCACCAGGCGGCGTTCATCTATGTCGATGATGTGGCCAACAACAACTTCAAAGACATCGAGCGGATGCTCGCCATGAGCGCCGAGAATGGCGAGGGTCCGACGGACGAGGAGACGCTGCCGTCAGCGCCCGCCCGCGAACGGGGCTTGCTGATCGAGGAGCTGCTGGTAGAGGGCCAGGAGGTGCTGGTGCAGGTGGCCAAGTCGCCCATTGGCACCAAGGGCGCGCGCATTTCCTCCCACGTTTCCATCCCCGGCCGGTTTTTGGTGCTGATGCCCTCTTCCAGCCACATCGGCATCTCCCGACGCATCGAGGACGAGGCCGAGCGGCAGCGGCTCAAGCAACTGGTGCACGAGCTTCGCAAGGACGATTTCGGCTATATCGTTCGCACCGCGGCCGAGGGCGAAAGCGAGGAGCGGGTCACCTACGAGATGGGCTTCCTCACGAACCTCTGGGAGAACATCCAGCGCAAATACGAGACCGCGCCGGCGCCCTCCCTGATCTACCAGGACCTGTCCATCAGCCTGCGGGCTGTGCGCGATCTGCTCATCCACGAGGCGGAAAAACTCGTCATCGATTCGAAACCCACCTACGAGTCGGTGCTCTCCTTCCTCGACACCTACATGCCGAGCCTCAAGGAGAACATCATCCTCTATGACGGATCTGAGCCGGTCTTCGACGCCTACAACCTGGAAGCCGACATCTCCCGGGCCCTGAAACGCAAGGTGTGGCTCAAATCCGGTGGCTATATCCTGATCGAACACACCGAGGCCCTCACCGCCGTCGACGTCAACACCGGCCGTTACGTGGGCAAGCACAACCTCGAGGAGACCATCCTGAAGACGAACCTGGAGGCGGTCAAGGAAATCGCCTATCAGATCCGGCTGCGGGACATCGGCGGGATCATCGTCATCGACTTCATCGACATGGAGAAAAAGACAAACCAGGAGCGGGTTTTCAGCGCCTTCAAGGAGGCCCTCAAGCGGGACAAGGTCAAGAACCACGTGCTGCCCATGTCCGAGATGGGCCTGATCCAGATGACCCGCAAACGCACCCGGGAGCCGCTGACCCGCAGCCTGTGCGAGCCCTGCTTCTACTGCGAGGGCGAAGGCTACATCATCTCCCGGCAGTCGGTTTGCTACATGGTTTACCGCGAGATCCTGCGCAACGCCCGCGACGTGTTCGGAGAGCGCGTGGCGATCCGCGTGAACCCCCAGGTGGCCGAATTCCTGCACCGCGAAGAGAACAGCCTCGTGACGAACCTCGAGCGCGATCTGGGAAAGCAGATCGTCATCTACCCGGAGCCCCAGTTTCACCGCGAGCAGTTCGACATTTTCGAAATCAAGGATAACTAACGCATCTTTCGGCCGCGTTCACGCTTATATCTTGACATAAATCGATCCATGTGATTTATTCGTCAGGTTTTGAACCGCGAAAGTGAACGCATTTTCCGCCGCTTGCAGCGGGGAATCTTCAATCAGGCTTTGGCCGGACCGCCGTTGATAGGGGCGGCCGCCGCAAGGCTGTTGTAAATCTGCGGTGGGAATCCCCCTCTGCAAATTCACGTGTCAGGTGTTGTTTCAGTTGAATCGGCACCTCCGACCCGAAGAAGCGAAAAGGAACGACAGCGATGAAACGACCCTTTCAACCCAGCCGGCTCAAGCGAGTCAGGAACCATGGATTTCGCAAACGCATGTCCACCAAGGCGGGTCGGGCTATTTTGAACCGCCGCCGGGCCAAAGGCAGAGCCCGGCTGGCAGGCTGAGCTTGGGGCGGTATGCTTTCGGGCTGGCACTGGGCCCGTTAAACGTTTTGCTGAGGTTGGCGATCGTTTGAGCTTTTTCTTCAAAAAGGCCGACCGAATCCTAAAGCGCTTTGAATTTATTGAATTATCTGGAATCGGGCGGAAGGTGCACACCGAGCTTTTCCTGGCATTGGTGGCGCCTGGCCGCACCGACCGGTGGCGGCTGGGGGTGACGGTCAGCCGCAGGGTAGGCGGGGCTGTTCAGCGTACGCGGATCAAGCGCTTGGTGCGGGAGTATTTTCGTCTGCACCGCCATTTGTTGAAAGGCCAATTCGACATCAACGTGATCGCCAAGCCTGCGGCGGCCGACAAGCCCAACCCTGTCGTGTATCTCGCGCTGCAGGAACTTTTCGAGAAAGTATCGAGACAAATTGACCGGTGAACGCCTTTTACAGCTTGTGATGCAGACCCTCATCCGGGCGTATCAGCTGACGCTCTCCCAGGTACTGGGCCCCTCATGCCGGTTTTACCCCTCCTGTTCGGAATATGCCCGTCAAGCGATCGAGCGCCATGGTGCGGCCCGGGGCACATGGTACGCCATAAAACGGCTGTTGCGTTGCCATCCTTTCCACCCCGGCGGCGTGGACCCCATCCCCTGAATCGCGGGCGATGGACGGGCGTGGGCCCGGTGGGTTTTCCGGCTCCTTGGATATTTAAAGAGGATCTGAGAATAATTTAACGATTGTCAGGAGATCGACATGGATCAAACTCGTTTGATAATAGCTCTCGTTCTTTCTTTTGTCGTGTTTCTGGGGTGGAACTTTTTTTTCGGGCAGGAGGTGAAGCAGCCCCCGGCCTCGCCGCCGCAACAGGCCGCCAAGGCTGAAAAGATCCAGGTGCCAGCGCCCGCAGCTACCGCCGTTGCGGCGAAGCCAGCTGCCGAAGGCTCTGCAGCGGTTGTCGGTTCGGATAAGCCTGCGCGGCGCCTCACCGTAGAAACCCCGCTTTACACCGTCGGATTATCCGAAAAGGGTGCGGTCATCAACAGCTTTGTCCTCAAAGACTACCACGCGGGCGTCAAAAAGGACTCGCCCCTGCTAAACCTCTTCCCCGCCGATGGGTCCGTCGTCTCCCTCGATGTGGGGCTCAAGGGAGTCCCCGGCCTCGCCAACGCCGTCTATCAGGCAGGAGTTGCTGACGAAAGCATCCGCCTCACGGAGGGCATGCGAGAGATTGTTTTCAGCCACAAGATGGACAACGGCATGCAGGTTGAAAAAGCCTATCGTTTTTCCGCCGACTCCTATGTCATGGGGCTCGATGTGAGGGTGTTTAACGGCAGCGAGCAGCCGGTCACCGAGAGTCTCTCCATCGCCATGCGCGAGGCCTACCCCAGCAAGAAAAACTCCGACGTCTTCGAGGGGCCGAGCGCCCTGATTGACAAGTCGCTGGAAACGATTGAAGTCAGTGACATCGCGAAGAAGAACAATCTGGTCGGTAAAATCAAATGGTTAGCCTTGCAGAGTCGCTATTTTATGACCAGCCTGATCCCGCTCAAGGAAGAGACCGCCTCCCTGCGGCTGGCCGTGCTGCCCGGCAACGTGGTAGAAGCCCAGTACGAATCGCCCGAGCAGGTGATCGCTCCCAACAGCCGCCAGAGCTTCGAATACCAGCTCTTCTTCGGCCCCAAGGACATTAACGCGATCCAGCCGGCCGGCCACCAGCTCGTGCAGGCCGTTGATTTCGGTATGTTCGACATCCTGGCCAAGCCCTGTCTGTGGTTGCTCAACTTTATCTACGGAGTCATCCCCAACTACGGGGTGGCCATCATCATCCTCACGATTTTAACCAAAATCCTCCTCTGGCCGCTCGGTACCAAAAGCTACAAATCCATGAGCCAGATGAAAAAGCTGCAGCCGCTGATCCAGGAGATCCGCGATAAATACAAGAATGACCGCAAAAAGATGAACGAAGAGGTCATGGCGCTGCACAAGACCTACAGCATCAACCCTGTCGGCGGCTGCCTGCCCATGATCCTGCAGATTCCAGTATTTTTTGCACTGTACCGCATGCTCGACCAGGCGATCGAACTTCGCCACGCGCACTTCCTCTGGTGGATCAACGACCTGTCCGCCCCGGATCGGCTGTTTAATTTCGATTTCTCGATCCCCTTCATGGAGCCGCCCTACGGGATTCCCGTACTGACGCTGATCATGGGGGCCACCATGTTCTGGCAACAGAAAATGTCGCCGCCGGCCGGAGACCCGACCCAGGCCAAGATGATGATGCTGATGCCGGTGGTGTTCACATTCATTTTTATCAATTTTTCATCAGGGTTAGTTCTGTACTGGTTGGTCAATAACGTGCTTTCGATCGCGCAGCAGTCCTACATTCAAAAGAAATATGCGTGATGCCCACGTCCGTCTTGGCGGGACTTTTTGATGGATGATTCCTCCACCATTGCCGCCATTGCAACGCCTGCCGGAAGCGGCGGCATCAGCATCATCCGCGTCTCTGGACCCAATGCGGTCCCCATTGCCGCCGCCCTTTTTCAGCCTGGCGCCGGCGGTCCGGTTTCCCGGGCCGCCGGCGCATCCTTCGAGTCTCACCGCCTGTACTACGGGCATATCGTCGACTCCGCCAGCGGCCGCAACCTCGACGAAGTCCTGCTCTGCGTCATGAAAGCACCCAGGTCCTACACTCGGGAAGACGTGTTGGAGATCAACGCGCATGGCGGGCCGATTGCTGTCCGATCGATCCTGGAGGCGGTGCTCCGCCAGGGGGCGAGGCTGGCCGAGCCCGGAGAGTTCACCCGCCGGGCGTTTATGAATGGACGCATCGATCTGACCCAGGCCGAGGCCGTGGCGGATATTATCAACGCCCGCTCCGAGCGCAGCCTTTCGTCGGCCGCCGCCCTGCTCGAAGGTGGGTTGCGGCAGGAGGTGCAGGCGATCAGGACCTTTTGCCTCGATCTGCTGGTGCGCCTGGAAGCCGGGATCGATTTTCCCGAAGAGGTGACGGACCTCATCGATGCCCGGGCGACTGCCGCCGAGCTGCAAAAGCAGGTGGTTTCGCCCCTGAAGCGCTTGATCCGCAACCACGCGCAGGGCCGTGTCATTTTTGAAGGATTGAAAGTTGCCATCGTCGGGCGACCCAACGTCGGCAAATCAAGCCTCATGAACCGTCTGCTCGGCCGGGAACGGGCGATTGTGACCCCCTACCCCGGGACCACCCGGGATGTGATCGAGGAGACCCTGATTGTGCAGGGGATCCCGGTCATGCTGCGCGATACGGCCGGGTTGCATTCCAGCCGCGACCCAATCGAAACCCTCGGCATGGCCAAGACCCTGGAGAACTGCGGCAGCGCCGACCTGGTGCTTTTTGTGCTCGAAGCCCACCGGCAGCTGAGCGAAGAGGACTTGCAGGTATATGAGTGGTTCCGTGAAAGGCCGATGCTTATCGTGCTGAACAAGGTCGACTTGCTGAACGGGTCCGCGGTGAAAGCCGAGATTCCGGCTGACTGGCCACGGGAGCACTGTGTACCGATATCCGCCTTGATCGGCCAGGGGGTGGAGGAGCTGCCGGAGCGGATCATCCAGACGGCAACCGGCGAGAGAGGCTTGGAGATGGACGGTATAGTGATCCCCAACCTGCGTCAGAAAGAGTTGCTGGAGCACAGCCTGGCATCTGCAGAGGCTACCGCCACCGACCTCGTTAACGGGTCAGCGCCCGAGCTCATTGTTATTCACCTCAGCCGGGCGATGGTCGGCCTTGGGGAGATTATAGGCACGACCGTGAAGGTGGAGATCCTTGACGCCATTTTCAGCCGCTTCTGCATAGGTAAATAGGATTGCAGAATGTTTCACGTGAAACATTAACGCTTGAACTCTAATAACGGATGACCATTGTTTCACGTGGAACATGAATGATAGCTACTCACGCAGATAGGTTGAAGGTAGATAGGCTGGGGGAAAAGACACACGCGATCATTATTGCCCTTCAGCCTAACCACCTGAGCGGTTACGATTATATAACGTAACCCGGTCGCCGGTTAGGCCCGGAAAACCATATCTAACCCGCCAGGCAACGGCCAGGCGCCGAAAGCAGGTGAAACATGGATTTCGACTTCACGCCCTACTTCGAAAAATATGAAAAACTCGTAACAGCATCGGACGCAGCCTTCAACCGAGTGAAAACCGCCCACGCGGATTGCGTGACGTGCGCGGCCGGCTGCTCCGACTGCTGCCATGCGCTCTTCGATCTGACCCTGATCGAGGCCCTTTACATAAACCAACGCTACCAGCAGAAATTCCAAGGGGCAGAAAAGGCAGATCTCGAGGAGAGGGCCAACCAGGCCGACCGCCAGATGGCCAAAATCAAGCGCTGGGCGCATCAGGAGCTGATGGCCGGCAAGCCCGAAGCCGAGATCCTGGCCGAGCTGGCGCGCGAGCGTGTGCGCTGCCCTCTGTTGAACACGCAAGATCTCTGCGACCTCTACGAAAATCGCCCATTGACCTGCCGCTTTTACGGAATTCCGACCGCCATCGGCGGCGCCGGGCGAACCTGTGGGAAATCCGGCTTCAAAGAAGGCGAACGATACCCCACCGTGAACCTGGACAGTGTCCACACACGTCTGCAGGAGATCAGCGCCGAGCTCGTTCGGGATCTCAAGTCCCGGTTCGTCGGGTTGGCGGACATGCTGGTGCCACTTTCCACCGCGCTGGTGACGGCATATGACGACATCTACCTGGGGGTGAAAGAAGCGCCGCCCGAGGAGCCGCCGCCGAAGCGGCGCCGGTCGAGGAGGCCGTGATGGGCGAGAATTCAACCTCAGAGGCCGAACGCCGCAAAAAGGCGGTCTTCGACAACATGTCGCCGCGGCGGCAGAAGCACATCTTGAAAAAGGGTTTCGACAAGTGGGACCCTTTCCAGGAGCCGAAGGACCCCATCGACATCCGCACGGACAAAACCAAACGCACCACTCAGCAGTTGGTGCGGGAATTTCTGCAGACGCGCAGCGGCGAGGCCCAAAACAACGCTTACAACCGCGGCGTCCTGGAGCTGGCGATAGGCCTCGTCAACGAAGAGGACCGCTTCCGGGGAATGTACGAATTTGCGCTCTGGCACCGCGACCTGCTCAAACGCGAAGGCCTGGAATGACGCGAACCCGGGGGCCGCACACCACGGGCGGCCTCCGGGCCCGCGTCCCATCTTCTGGGCCCATCCACGTCTTTTCGTTAATTGAATATCCCCGACAACTCTGCTGCGGTATAAATCAATAGCAGCATGAGACCAAGGTTTACGGAAGCGCGGACCTTTGGCTGGTGGAGGTGTTTTCGAATGAGCGCCCCACCGAGCGCCCACGCCGATGTAGCACAAAACGCCGTTATTGAAAAAAGGGTTGCCGACGCCGCCAGGACGACCAGGTTGTTTGCAGCCGCAGCAAGGAACGTCGAATATAGTGTCAGGCACTGGAGATATTGTTCGGACCAGGGGAGAAGGTCGTCACTAAAACAAAAGAAATTAAAGGAACCAGCTCAATACTCATCGCCGCTTTCTCCTTGACGGTGCGCGGTGAATGGCGTAGCATTTAACACCTGATCGCGTGCAATAACATACATTTAAGTTAATATATTGTCAATATGTGCGCTATATGGATCATAAAGAAAATGCCATTGCCCCGAATTTGAAACGGATACGTGAGAGCCGCAATCTCAGTCTTGATCAGCTTTCGGAACTGACCGGTGTCAGCAAGAGCATGCTGCGGCAAGTTGAAACGGGGCGCTCCAGCCCCACGATCGCCACAATTTGGAAGATCGCCAACGGGTTGCGCATGTCGTTCACCGCGCTGGTCAGCAGACAGAACCCACCGGTGGTCGTCATGGATTTCAAGGGCGTGAAGCCGCTGACGGCAGAATCAAAGCGGTATCGCCTCTTTCCGCTGATCCCTTTCGACCCTGAGCATGCATTTGAGGTCTATTATGTTGAGATAGAGCCAGGGACCACTTTCGGAGCGGAACCTCACCAAGGCAACGTGGAAGAGTACGTGTTTGTGACGCAGGGGAAGCTGGAGATCACGGTCGATGATACCAGTTATAAGGTGGATAAGGACCAATGCGTCCGGTTTACCGCCAACCGCCCCCACACATATTACAGTGCTGGAAAGCAAATGGTCTCGGCGATCATGATGATATGCTATCTTGCATGAACGTGGTACTGGCGGCGGATGGCGATGACCATGCCGATCCAAACCGCACAGATGCCGATGGTGAACCAACTCAGCTGGCCAACCCCCAGGCGAAACGGCAGCCACTGGGTGAAAACCAAAATGAGCACAGAGCCCGCTATCTTGAACATACGGTAGCCGAACATGTCGATCCAGGCCTTGGCCTGGTAGATGACGACCGGCTCCACGGGGACATAAAGCAGCTCCTTGGAGGCCCGGTTGATGGAGTAGGACAGTGCCCGGTCGCTGATGCGGGCGGCCCCGCCGTAAAAAAGCGTCGGCGCCAGCAGAAAGCCCCACGAGCAGACACCCATCAACAAGGGCTGGACCACCAGGCCGGCAATCGGTCCGAACGCGCGGTGGACGAGGGGGGTCGCCACCACGTTGACCGCCACCGAAACCACTCCCAGCAGGCTGTAGAAGTCACCCAGGAAGACCGTGCGCGCATCGCGCTCAGCGAAGGCCGCCTCCACCGTGTTCAGGAACTGGTATTCCACCAGCGGCGATGCCAGCTGCGCGAGCAGGAGCAACGCCGCAATCATGAGCAGGTAACGGCTGTGCCCGAGGATGCGCCAGCCATGGGGGGAAGGGGCATCGGAGGGCCGCGGCGCTTGATCGACCTCGCAGTACATACCGGAGCGGCTCATGTACCAGGTCAGCAAATAAATGAGCACGATGATCCCCGCCGCCGTCAGCAGCAGATCCGGCGTCTTCAAGGCCGTGTGCTTGAGCAGGAACGCCGCCAGCCACCCGCCGACCATCCCACCGACCAGACCGCCGGTTCCAACCACTCCGTACCATCCCCGGCCCTCCGAGGTGGTGTAAATCGAGTTGGTCAGGCTCCAGAACTGTTCCACCAACACCACCCCGAGGATGTCCGTGAAAACAAACAGGCAGGTGGAGCCGACAGGGCCCGGGTTTGAAGAAAACACCCGGAAGGCCGTCAGGATGGCTGCAATCAAGAGACAACTGGCCAGCACCACATGAACGCGGCTGTAGCGTTGGACCCAGCGATGGTAAAAACCGATGAAAATACCCATCACCAAGGCCGTTGCAATCCACACGAAAGGGAGCTGCGCGGCGCCCAGGGACTCGATAAAAAGCGACCGGCTGGCCGGTTTGAGTTGATAGAGCGCCAGAATAATAAGAAAAAAATTAAACGATAAAAGGCCGGACCTCAAACCGACGGCGCGCAGCAACGGAAAGCTGGCCTGACAGTCACTCACCAGTTGTGCCGGTCCATTTTTCACTTGAAATATATCCCACTTTGGTAATAGGATTTAGTCCATGAGTCATTTTTTGATGGTTTTCACGGCGTTTTTCATGCTTATGACTGCAGCGGGCCCGGCCGGCAGCGCTCAACCCCAACCCTTTCTGCCGGAATCCTGCGATCCACGGCTGCAACAAGGGCTTGAGAACTGCATCGCCGCCCTGCGCCTGAACGAGGCCGTACGCACCCGCAACCTCAGCGTGGTTCTGGTGGACATCACCGACCCGGAATGCCCGCGCTTGGCCTACGCCAACCCCAACCACATGATGTATGCCGCCAGCCTGCCGAAGATCGCCATCCTCCTCGCGGCCTTCGAGCGCATCGACCGCGGCGAGATGGAGTTGGACGCTCCCACGCTGGAGAAGCTGAAGCAGATGATCCGGCGCTCGTCCAATGACGCGGCCACCGAGATGCTGAATCGGGTCGGGCAAGACTTCCTTCTGGAGGTCCTGCAATCCCCCCGCTATCGCCTTTACGACCCGGAGGCCGACGGCGGCTTGTGGGTCGGCAAGGAATACAGCAAGTCGTCCGCACGGCGGCGGGACCCGTTGCACCATCTCTCCCACGGTGCTACCGCACTCCAGGTTGCACGCTTCTACTACCTGCTCGAAACCGGTCAGCTGGTCTCACCGGAACACAGCCGCACGATGAAAGCCATTCTGGGCAACCCCGAGATCAACCACAAGTTCGTCAAGGGACTCAAATCGCTGCACCCGGATTCGACCATCTACCGCAAGTCCGGCACCTGGCAGGATTTTCACTGCGACAGCGCCCTCATCGAGCATGAGGGCCACCGTTACATCGCCGTCGCCCTGTCCCAAAGCCCCGTCGGCGGAAGGTGGCTGAGCGAGCTGATCGTCGCCATGGACAACCTCATCTGCCGCCCGGAGTCGGTGACGCCGGACGACCCTACCCGGGTCGCATCCATGGCCGACGTCCGCCGCCGGTCGAACTATCCGCCCCGCACCTCGTCCGGATCCGTCGAATAAGAAGTCATCAGGGCTTGCCCGATGTTTCTCTGTGATGATAGCCTTCGATCAACCGGTGCAGGCGCGTAGCGAAGCTCTGGTGCTCCACTGCAGAGTTTTTGCGCAGCACGTTCGACATCACGGCCACCAGGTAGTGCAGCCGGCGGTTTCCTGCCGGCGCCTCGACAATTGCGACCGAGTTCATCATGTTCTCGACGTTGCCCAGGTATTGGCGGCAGGTATACCCGGGCTCGGGCGCACACCGGAACAAAGAGCCGGACTTGAAATACACGGCCGCATCGGTTAGCGCCGGCGAGGAGGCGAAACGGATCCGGCGCTGCGTCATGTAAAGCAGCCGCTTGATCTCCCGGCTGGAGAACAGATCCACGAGCCGCCCCTGTTCCAGCCGCACCAGGTAACGCAGCAGTTCCCTGGGCGTGGCGTGGCTGCTCGTTCCCGGAACGATCTGCTTGCCTTTGGATGTAAAAAAAGATCCTTGCCGCAGCTCCGCAGGGTTGAGGCCGTTGCGTGCCACGGGGTCCACCAGGGCTCTGGTCAACAGATCGGCGAGTTCCTTCTTGGGTGTTTTTTGAAAAAACGCCCTGGCCTGCGCGGCATCCACAGGATAGCCCCTGCCGAAGTGCACCAGCAGCATCAGCTCGCGCATCACCATGCTGGCGGCCGCGTTGGAGCTCGCCGACATCATCCAGTCCATATAAGCCCAGAGGCTTGCACGGTCGCCGACCTGGAGCCGCCGATACTGGATGGCGGGCTGACCCGTTGCCCAGATCGGCACTACGTGGCTGTCGGTAAGGATGAACTCGTCGGCCGTGACCATAGAGTTCTTCAGCACGGCCAGACGTGCCGGAACATCCTCCGGGTAGATGTCCGCCAGTGCCTGAAACACGCCGAGCGCCACCACGATTTTGCCCACACTGCCCGGGTTGGCGCGATAGCCGCCCTGGGTCTCGCCGTACCGTGGGGCGTCAGGGTCGGACATGTCGAGCACGGCGATGCCGTAGCGCTCGGCTTCCCCGCCGAGAAAGGCCGCCAGCGCCGCGTCGAGCCGCGGGTCGGCGGCCGGCAGCTCCGGGTTGGGCCGATGGGCGAGCCGCACGTCCACTTGATCCAGCCCCAGCAGGGCGCCCTTGGGCTCCTTAGGCCCCCGCACCTTTCCCTGCTGGGCCAGGCGGTAGGCCTCAAGACGCAGGATCCCGGTCTGGGGGTATCCGTCCAGCGGATAGGCCAGTGCAGCGCCTGCCCAGAAAAAAGCCGCCAACCCAATGCATAGTCTCAGCCGCATGCTCATCCGCCGGGCCTCCCGGGGATTTCATCCAGGTTCACGCTCTTTTCGGCGGACTGGCGGCCCGCC
>DATITS010000255.1:0-6279 GCA_035467535.1 Desulfobacterales bacterium | reverse complement strand
AGTGCCGGGAAGGCCGGTGCGATCATGATGTCCCGGTCAGCAACCCCGGAGACGAGCGGCATAAACCTCCGGGCGAAGTCGGCGGCTTCGGCGGAGGTCTTGTACATTTTCCAGTTGCCGGCGATCAAAGGGCGGCGCGCTGACATGGCATGGACTCCTTTACCGATTTGAACCTAATTCGAGCGATTCTGTCGATGCGCAACGAGTCCCGCTGGGGTCTGCCGTAAATACCAAAATTAGAATCGCTCACCTCAGGGTGAAGTTACAGTTTTGCACCCATCATAGCGGCCAGGTCCACCATGCGCGTGGAGTAGCCGGTTTCATTGTCGTACCAGGCGAGCACCTTGACCATGTTGTCGACGACATAGGTGTTGGGGGCGTCGACAATCGAGGAGAGGGGGCAGCCGTTGAAATCGGCGGAGACAAGCGGGGCTTCGCTGTACCCCAGGATACCGGCGAGAGCCTTCTCCGAAGCTTCTTTCAAGGCCGCGTTGACCTCGGACACGGTGACACCGCTCTTCTCGATCGCCACCACGAGGTCCACGAGGGAAACGTTCGGGGTGGGCACGCGCACGGCCAGGCCGTTCAGTTTGCCGGCCAGTTCGGGAAGGACCAGGCCTACCGCCTTGGCGGCGCCCGTGGTGGTGGGGACCATGGAAAGGGCGGCGGCGCGCGCCCGGCGCAGATCCTTGTGCGGGAAGTCGAGCAGCCGCTGATCGCCGGTGTACGAATGCACCGTGGTCATCAGGCCGTGCTTTATTTTGAAGTTCTCGTGCAGGACCTTGGCAACCGGCGCGAGACAGTTGGTGGTGCAGGAGGCATTGGAGACGATGTGGTGCTGCTTCGGGTCATAGCGGTGGGAGTTCACCCCCATGACGATGGTGATGTCCGGGTTGGTGGCCGGCGCGGAGATGACCACTTTGCGAGCGCCGGCGGTGAGATGCTTGGCCGCATCTTCGCGCTTGGTGAAGAAGCCGGTGCACTCGGCGACGATGTCGACGCCGAGTTCTTTCCAGTCGATCTTTTCCGGGTCTTTCACCGACCGAATGGCCACCGTTTGGCCTCCGACCTCGATGCCGTCGCCCTTGGCGGCCACGGTTGCGGAAAGCGTGCCGTGCACGGAGTCGTATTTCAGCAGGTGGGCCATGGTGTCCGAATTGGTGAGGTCGTTGATGGCGACGACACTGACTTCGGGGTTTTTCAATGCCGCCCGGAACAGCAGGCGACCGATCCGTCCAAACCCATTGATGCCGATCTTGACTGTCATGAATTCTCCTCCTTATATTTCTTTTTTAAGAATGAGGGCATCCTCGCCACTGTCTGAATAGTAGCCCGGGCGGGTGGCCACGACCCGGAAGTCGAACTTGCGATAAAGTGCGAGGGCCTCCGTGCTCGACGGCCGCACCTCAAGCAGCGCCACCCGCGCACCGCTTCGGGTGGCCGTGCTCAGGCACTCGCCGACCAGCCGTGCCCCGATTCCCCGGCGTCGCCACTCGGGGGCCACCGCGATGCGGAAAATATGCACCTCGTCGGCGATGCGTCGGAAAAAAATATAACCCGCGACCTGCTCCGCCCCGGTGGGTCCCGGTGTTCGGACCACCCAACTGCCGGTGCCGGGGCTGTCCGCCTCGCCCTCGAACGACAACCGGCCCCAGGGCCAGCCGAACGATCGGCGTTCGATGTCCAAGATGGAGTCGATGTCCACGGGGCGCACGGCGCTGAGGTTCCACTGCGTCATGCGTCGCTGCGCTTGTTTCCTTTCAATATTCCGCTCGCCAACGTGATGCTTTTCCGGCCGAAAATTTCGAGGCTGGCGGCCAGCTCACTTAACCCCATCTTGACGCGCGAGTTCAACGCTTGGACCAGGATCGGCAGATTGACCCCGGAGAGTACCTCCACGCGGCCCTCTTCCAGGAATGAATAGCTGATGTTCGAAGGGGTGCCGCCGAACATGTCGGTCAGAATGAGAATGCCCTCTTCACGGCCGGCTTTCTTTATGCCGGCGGCGACCTTCTCCCTGAGCTTGTCGACGTTTTGATTAAGGTCGATCGAGACCGAAACAACCCCCTCCGGCCGGCTGCCCACGATGAACTCGGCGGCTTCGATGAGGGCTTCCCCCAGCTGACTGTGAGTGACGACGACAATACCGATCATGGTGTCCTTTCAATCTCTCCCGAACCCTTGAACCCTCTCAACCCGAGGAACAACGACTGAAAAGCGTACAACGGTGCTGGCCTTTTGTGGTTTTGTCAAACACCCCACGCCTTATCGTATATCATGTCGGCTGTTGAATGTCGCGGTGAATCAGCCCCACGCCACGGCGCCCCTTGGCGAGCCGATCGTAGATCGTGCGGGCGATCGCCACCGAGCGGTGCCGGCCGCCGGTGCAGCCCACGGCAATGCACAAATTCGCCTTGCCCTCCCGTTCGTACAGGGGGAGCAGATAATCGATCAGCTCGGCGTATCGGGCGATGAACTCGCGCGCCTCGGGGGCGCCGAAAATAAAATCCTGGATTTCGCGGGCTTCGCCGTCCAGGTGCTTCAGGTCGGGCACAAAGTACGGGTTGGGCAGGAAACGCACGTCCACGACGAGGTCGGCCTCCGGCGGAATGCCGTATTTGAACCCGAAGGACAGAATGTTGACCTGCATGGGCGCCAGCGCGCGGCGCGCCTGGGCGATCTCGATGACCCTCGCTTTCAGCTCGTGCACATTGAGTTGGGTCGAATCGATGATGCGATCGGCGGCATCCCGCAGCGGCTGAAGCATCCGCCGCTCCAATTGGATGGCGGCGACCAGGCCCTTGCCCCGGGCCAACGGGTGCTGGCGGCGGGTCGCGCTGTAGCGCTGAACTATCACCTTTTCGTCGGCCTCCAGGAAGAGGATCTCGAAGCTGAATCCCTTCTGCCGCAGGCCGCTCAGCACGGGGTCGTGCTTCGCGAGGAAGCTCTTCTCCCGCAGGTCCATGCCGAAAGCAAGTCCGGCCACGCCCGAGCCGCTCTCGATCGGCAGCTCCAGAAATTTGGGCAGCAGATCGACCGGCATGTTGTCGACACAGTGGAAGCCCACGTCCGCCAGCGCGGCTATGGCGGAACTCGTGCCCGAGCCCGACAGGCCGGTGACGATGATGATGGGAAGCTCTTTCACGTCAGATCATCAACCCGCTGCGTGTTCAGAATTCCTCGTCCTCCTCCTTGATGATGCTGAAAATCTCTTCGCGGGTGCCGGCCTGCCTCAGCCGCTGTCGGAACGGCTCGTTTTTGAGGATGCGGGAAATGCGGGCCAGAAGCTTCAGGTGCTGGCCCATGGAGTTCTCCGGGGTCACCAGCAGGAAGAAAAGGTGGGTCGGCAGCCCGTCCATGGATTCGAAGTCGACCCCCGGACGGCTTAATCCGAAACCGATGTAGAGGTTGTCGATGTCTTTCAACTTCCCGTGCGGAATGCCGATGCCGCTGCCGATTCCGGTGCTGCCCAGCCGCTCCCGCTCCAGGAGAATCCGGACCAGATCGTTCCGATGGATTCCCGCCAAGTGTGCGACCGGCGCGGCCAATTCCTCCAAGACCTCGGTTTTGGTCTTGGATTTCAACTCCGGCAGTATCGCTTCCATCTGAAGCGCATCCAATATTTTCATGTCGACCAATTCCGTCCGCGAGAGGTGGTGGCGCCGCATCGGCCTTCCGGCTGTCAGCTGCGCGGTTGAATCAGACCGTAGTGACCGTCCTTGCGCCGGTACAGCACGTTGATACGCTCGGATCGGGAATTGGCGAAGACCAGGAAGCTTTCTTCGGAGAGGTCCATCTGGAGCACGGCCTCCTCGACATCCATGGGCTTGTATTCCAGGTTCTGGACCTTGACCTCCCGAACGAATTCCTCCTCCGGCCCCGGCTCCTCCCGGATGGTGCGCGTCTGGCCCTTGGCGCTGGCGCGGCGTTCCCGGATCTTCTGCTTGCTGCGTTTGATCTGCTTTTCAAGCTTGTCGAGGACCTTATCGATGGCGGAGTACATGTCCACGGTTTCTTCCGTGCCGTTGATGGTGAGCCGGTCTCCGGTGATGTTGATCTCCGCGATGTGGCGGTGTTTTTCCACCAGCAGGGTGACACTGGCCTCTGCCGGGTTGTCGAGCAGTTTGTCGAAGCGGTCGAGCTTGTCGCTGACGTATGCCTTGAGATGTTCGGAAGGCTCGAGATTCTTGAATGTCACGGATGTCTGCATAAAAACCCTCCTAAATTTCTTTGCGTTTGTTGGACGGCAGCACCCGCATCATCTCGCGGTATTTTGCTACGGTCCGTCGTGCGATGGTGATGTTTTCCTGCTTGAGTATATGGGCGATCTTGTCGTCGCTGTGCGGCCGCCGGTGGTCCTCGGAGGCGATGATCTGCCGGATTTTCTCCATGACGCTCGCCGAGGCGATGGCCCCGCCCTCGTCGCGCTGGATGGAGCTGTTGAAAAAGTACTTCAGTTCGAAGATCCCCTGCGGGGTGTGGGCGTACTTGTTGGTCGTGACCCGGCTGATCGTGGACTCGTGCATCCCGATGTCCTGGGCCACGTCCCGCAGGACCATCGGTTTCAGGTGGGTGATGCCCTCTTCGAAAAACTCCCGCTGGTAGCGCAGGATGCTCTCCATGACCTTGTAGATGGTCTTCTGGCGTTGGTGGATGCTTTTGATCAGCCAGGCCGCCGAGCGCATTTTGTCGTGGATGTAATCTTCCGCCTCGTTCGTCATGCGCCGGCCGCGGCTGACGGAGCGCTTGAAAAGGGAGTTCACCCGCAGTTTCGGCATGCCGTCATCGTTCAGGACGACAACGAATTCGTTGTCCAGCTTGTGGACATAGATGTCGGGGGTGATGTACTGCGGGTTTTCGTCGCTGAACTGGCGGCCGGGGCGCGGCTCCATGCCCTTGATGACGCTGACGGCGGACACGATCTCATCCATGCTCACTTTGAGCGCCTTGCCGATGGCTTTGTAGTTCTTTTTTTCCAGGTTCGGAAGGTGCTCGGAGATGATGTCCGTCACGATGGTGCCGCCGCAGCCGAGGTAGCGGGCCTGGATCAGCAGGCACTCCCTGAGGTCGCGGGCGCACACGCCCACCGGGTCGAAGGTCTGCAGCAGGGCCAGGACCTTTTCCACCCGTTCCACGGGGATGTTGCCGTTGGCGGCAAGTTCCTCGACCGAGGTCGCCAGGTAGCCGTCGCGGTTGAGGTTGCCGATGATCAGGCTCGCGATCTGCTCGTCCTCCCGGCTCGGCTTGGTCATGAGGAACTGCCAGAGCAGGTGATCGTTCAGCGACTCCTTGCGCGTGATGAAGGCCTCGTACTTCGGTCCCTCGCGGTCCTCGGTTTCGTGGGATACGCGGGAGGGCGTGCTATAGTCTTCCAGGAAGCCGCTCCAGTCGATCTCGTCGTGGATCTTCTCCTGGATCGTGACCTCCTGGGTGGGGGACATCTCGGTCGGCGGCGGCGCCGGCACTTCCGCTTCGGTCAACTGCTCGTCGCCCGCGCTCTCGGGGACCTCCTCCAGGGCGGGGTTCTCCTCGAGCTCCCGGCGGACGGTGTCCATGAGCTCGAGCCGGGAAAGCTGCAGGAGCTTGATCGCCATCTGCAGCTGGGGCGTCATGATCAGCTGCTGAGTCAGTTTCAGTTGTTGTCGAAGTTCGAGTGCCATGCTAGAACTTAAAGTCTTCTCCGAGATAGGAACGGCAAACGGCCTCACTGCACACGATGGTCTCCGGCGGTCCGGATTCGATAACGCGCCCGTCCACCATGATGAAAGCCTGGTCGCAGACGCCCAGCGTCTCTCGCACGTTGTGGTCGGAAATCAGAATACCGATTCCGCGCTGCTTCAGGTGGACGATGATGCTTTTGATGTCGGCCACTGCCAACGGGTCGATGCCGGCAAACGGCTCGTCCAGGAGGATGAAGGCCGGGTTCGTCGCCAGCGCCCGGGAAATTTCGAGTCGCCGGCATTCGCCGCCGGAAAGCACGTTGGCTTTCTGGTCGGACAGGTGTTTGATGCCCAGCTCGTCCAGGAGCCGGTCCGCCTGCTCGTTGCGCTCCGGACGGGACAGGGGCAGCAGTTCCAGGACCGCCATCACGTTCTGGCGCACCGTCAGTCTCCGAAACACCGACGTTTCTTGGGGAAGGTAGCCGACTCCGCGTTGTGCGCGAACGTGCATAGGGTAATCCGTGATCTCGGCAGCGTCAAGAAAGATGCCGCCCCCGTCCGGCTTCACCAACCCGATGATCATGTAGAAGGTCGTGGTCTTGCCGGCGCCGTTCGGCCC
>DATITS010000254.1:0-4017 GCA_035467535.1 Desulfobacterales bacterium | reverse complement strand
CAGAATCATGGAGTGCTCCCCGTAATGGATCCGTCCCCGCATCGATCAAAGCGCGTGACTTCCGACGGCAACGTATGGCAAAAAGAGAGGGAGCTGTCAAATTCACGGTGAATCATTGGACGGTCGCGCATGCAGAACGATCGAAAAAACGACGATGTCTTGGTCATCGGCGGCGGGGTGATCGGGCTTGCCTGTGCCCATTATTTAAGACAGGCGGGGCGTGCGGTTCGTGTGATCGAGCAGGGGGCTGTCGGCGCCGGCGCCTCCCACGGCAATTGCGGACTGGTGTTCACGAGTGACCTCGTGCCGCTGTGCGTCCCGGGCGCCGTGCGTCAGGAGATCCTCGGCCTGCTGCGGCGCACGTCGCCGCTGTTCATCAAACCCGCATTGGATGTGAGTCGGATAACCTGGCTGCTGAAGTTTGCCGGGATGTGCCGGGCGGACCACGTCCGGCACGCGATCCGGGCACGCGCGGCGATCCTGGAAAGTGCGGGGCAGCTCTTCGAAGCGCTGGTGGGGCCGGGGGGGCTTGCGGCCGAATATGAAAAGCGCGGGGTGCTGCTCGTCTTCCGGTCTGCGGCGGCAATGCAGGCTTATGCGGCGGTGAACGACCTGCTCCGGCCCCACGGTGTGGCTGCGGAAGCGTTGGTCGGAAAGGCGCTTCGCGAGGTAGAGCCCGCCCTGCGGGAGGATGTCCATGGCGCCTGGTATCACCGGGAAGACAGCCACTTGCGTCCGGACAAACTGCTCGCCTCTTGGAAGCAGGCCCTGGAGCGCTCCGGGGTGCTCATCGAGGAGGAGTGCCGGCTGGAGCGCTTCCGGTGCGCCGCCGGTAGCGTCGAGGCCGCCGTGACAAACCGCGGGGAACGTGCCGCCCGGGACTTCGTGCTGGCGGCGGGGGCCTGGTCGGCGCCGATCGCAGCCCAGCTTGGCCTGAAGCTGCCCATGCAGCCGGGCAAGGGCTACAGCATCACGATGGCTCGGCCGGCGGTGTGCCCGCAGATCCCCTGCTATCTTTACGAAAGGCGCGTGGTGGCGACCCCCTGGCCGAGCGGTTATCGCCTGGGCGGAACCATGGAGTTTTCGGGTTTCGACACCCAGCTTTCCGCCCACCGCCTCAGGAGCCTGAAAACGGCTGCGCGCGAGTACCTGAGGGCGCCCCTGGGACCGGCCGTGGTCGAGGAGTGGGCCGGCCTGCGGCCCATGACCTACGACGATCTGCCGGTGATCGGCCGCGCGAACAGGTTCCAGAACCTGTTTCTGGCAACCGGGCACGGAATGCTGGGGATTACCGCAGCGCCTGCCACCGGTAAGCTTGCGGCCGAGCTGATCTGCGGGCAGCCTCCCCACATCGACCCGGAGCCGTTCAGCCCCAGGCGGTTTCGCTGACATCGGCCTTCCTGAAAGGGGAATCATTTCTGATTGAACCAAAGGTTGTAGAAACCGAGAAGATCTTGAATGGCTTGATTCGTGGTTTGCGAGATGTTTTATAGCCTTCAGTCTTCAGCCTAAACACCTGAGCTGTTGCGCATTTCGTAGTTAAAAGTGATTTCAACTACCTGCGCAGTGACAAAAAAACGGGGGAGGTAACGCGATGCCGTTTGTCGCGGGATTTAGGAAATCAGCCGCGGCGATGCCGCAGGCGCTGTGTTTCGGGTTTCAGACAGGCCGGATGCTGCTGAAGGTGGAAGCGGGCCGGCTGTCCGTCCCGACGGTGGGGGATGCGGCCGCTTTCGATCTCGTCCCGCCCTGGACCCACTATTTCGGCGATTGGGGCGGGAAGCCCTGCGGTGCCGTATACCTGCCGGAAGAGTTGGCGCTGAACGACGGGTTCGTTTGGAAGGGGCTGCGGGAGCTATTCGGCCAGGTCGATGAGGAGCTGGTCTGGGTGGCGGGACGGGCCGGCCAGTTGGTCCACTGGCACCGCAACCACCGGTTCTGCGGCCGCTGCGGAAGCCCCACCCAGGACCACTCCGGGGAACGGGCCAAGATCTGCCCGGGCTGCGGCCTCATCAATCACCCGCGGGTGTCGCCGGCCATCATCGTCGCCGTGGTGAAAGACCGGCAGTTGCTCCTGGCGCATTCCCACCGGTTCCCATTAAAATTTTACAGCGTCCTGGCCGGGTTTGTGGAGCCGGGGGAGAGCCTGGAAAATTGCGTGCAGCGCGAAGTGTTCGAGGAGGTGGGCGTGCGCGTCCGGAGCATCCGGTATTTCGGCAGCCAGCCGTGGACGTTTCCGGACTCGCTGATGGTGGCCTTCACCGCCGAATATGCCGGAGGCGAGATCCGGGTGGACCCGGCGGAGATCGAGGATGCCGGATGGTTTGCCGCCAATAAGCTTCCGGAAATCCCGCCGCCCATCAGTATCGCCCGCCGGCTGATCGAATGGTTTTCAACGGCGTATGGATAAGGGGAAATCCTCATCTGAGCGGTTGCTGCTGCCGTTGCGGCGGCCGGGGAAAAGAGTGCGGCGGCCCATGCGGACGGCAGACCCCATCGGAGCCTTCCACTCAGGGTTTACTTAACCTTTCGGATATCCTCCTCCTTGCCGATGATCACCATGACATCGCTGTCTTTGATGATGGCGCTGGCCCGCGGCACCAGTTGCATCTTGCTGGTCAGCACGTCCCGGATGGCGATCACCTGGAGGCTGTATTTCTTGCGTAGATCCAGTTCGGCCAGGGTTTTGCCGATAAAAGCCGTCGGCGGCGCCAGTTCGACAATGGTGTAATCCTCTGAGATCGGAAGGTACTCCAGGACGTTGGGGGATATGATGCCCCTGGCCACCTTGTTGGCCATTTCACGCTCGGGGATGATGGCGTCACTGGCCCCCACCTTGAGCAAGATCCGCTTGTAGTCTTCGTTCGGCACCTTGACGATGATCGTCTTGACCTTCATTTCCTTCAGATGCAGCGTGAGCAGGGTGCTGGCCGAAAGATCTTCGCCGAAGGAGATGACGACCACGTCGTCGGCTGCGACACCGATGCTTTCGAGGATCTCTTTTTCGCTCGCATCCGCCACCACGGCCTTGGTGCTGTAGTCTTTGATTTTCTGGACGACGTCCTTGTTTTTATCGACGGCGATGACGTCCAGCCCGCTTTCGTAAAGCTGCCGGGCCAACTGCGAGCCGAAAATCCCAAGGCCGATTACCACCACACGTTTCATGGCACTGCCTCCTTATCCCACCATGACCCCTTCTTCCGCATAGGTGAGGCTTTTCTTGGTCGCGATGCGGGCGAGTGAAAAGGCGAGGGTCAGCGGTCCCACGCGACCGGCGAACATCATCAAAATGATGGCCAGCTTCTGGGGCGTGTTCAGGCTGGGGGTCAAATTCATCGAGAGCCCCACGGTTGCGAACGCCGATATGGTTTCAAAAACATACTCCACGAAAAGGTGCCGGTTTTCGGTCGGGGCCCCGCTGTCATCCGCCGACAGCAGCAGGACCGACATGATGAAACAGACGGAGAGCGCGGCCGCCAGAATGATGGAGATCGTGCGTTGCAGGAGTTCCCTGGGGATGGTGCGGTTGAAAACGTTCACCTCTTCGCGGCCCCGGAGGCGGCTCCACATGATCAGGAACATCAGGCTGGCGTTGGTGGTCTTGATGCCCCCGCCGGCCGAGCCCGGAGAGGCGCCGATGAACATCAGGGTGAGCAACAGCAGGATGGTCTCGTTGGCGAGCATTCCGATGTTCACCGTGTTGAAACCGGCGGTGCGCGAAGTGATCGCTTGAAACAGGGAGGCCAGCAGGCGGTTCTGCCACGGGAGGTTTTTCAGGATCCGGTCGTTCTCGAGCACAAAAAACATCAGGGCGCCGCCTGCGATCAACACGCCGGTCGCGACCAACACCACCTTTGTGTGAACCGAGAGTCTTCTCTGCTTGCCGAAGATCCGCATGTGCAGCTCATAGTGCACGATGAAGCCGATCCCGCCGGCCACGATGAGCCCCATGAAGGTGAGGTTGATCATCAGGTCGCCCTGATACGAAACGAGGCTGTCGCTGAAGAGCGAGAACCC
>DATITS010000253.1:0-3757 GCA_035467535.1 Desulfobacterales bacterium | reverse complement strand
ACCCGGCTGGCCTTCGCGGACCTGTCCATGGATCTCATCACCCGCGAGGTGTTGCGGGGAGAGACCGAAATCGAGCTCCAGCCCCTGGAGTTCGCGCTGCTCGAGTACCTGCTGCGCAACGCCGGCCGGGTCGTCTCCAAGACCATGATCATGGAGCATGTCTGGGACTACCACTTCGACCCCCAGACCAACGTGGTGGAGTCGCGGATCTACAAGCTGAGGGAGAAAGTCGACAAGGCCTTCCCCGTCAAGCTCATCCACACCGTGCGCGGGGTAGGCTATGTCGTTAAAGCCTCCGTATAGCCTGCGCCACAGCCTCGCGTTGCGCCTGACCCTTTGGTATGCGGGTATCTTTCTGCTCTCGGCCGGCATCGCCTTTGCCTTTTTCTACTACCTGATTACCTCCACGATCCGGGGCCGCACCGACCAGGACCTGTTGGCCGAGGTGCGCTCCTTTTCCTCGGTCATGCTGCGCCAGGGCATCGAGGCCGTGAAGCGCCAAGCAGTGCTCGAATCCCAGGCGGCGGGTGAAAAGAAAATCTTCATCCAGCTGGTCTATCCCGACGGCCGGGTGTTCTCCTCCTCGAACATGTCCTACTTCCGCAACATCCCGGTCGCGACAGAGGCGATCCGCCTTATGCTCGACCAGGGCGAGCCGCTGTTTGCCACCATCAGCTCCCCGGACCGCAGCCACGCGATCCGGGTGGTGTACGCCCTTCTCGGCCCGGGCCTGATCGTCCACCTCGGCCAGGCCATGGACGATCTCACGCGCATTATCGACGCCTTCCGGAAAACGTTTGTAGCCACCATTTCGATGCTGTTCCTCTTGGCGGCGGTGATCGGCTGGTTCATGGCGCGGCGGGCGCTGGCGGGGGTGGAAAGCGTCACCCGCACGGCCCGCCGCATATCCGGCGGCAGCCTGACCGAGCGTGTGCCGGTGACAGGACGGGCGGACGAGATCGACCAGCTCGCCGTCACCTTCAACCAGATGCTCGAGCGCATCCAGACCCTGGTCACCGGCATCAAGGAGATGACCGACAACATCGCCCACGATCTGAAAAGCCCCATCACCCGCATCCGAGGCCAGGCCGAGCTCACGCTGTTGGTTAGCGGCAGCGGGTCGCGGGAAGAGTACGAGGCCATGGCGGCGAGCGTCATCGAGGAGTGCGACCGGCTGATCGAGATGATCAACACCATGTTGTTCATCTCCCGCACCGAGGCCGGGGTCACGCAGCCGGAGCTCGCGGAGATGGACATCGCAGCCCTGGTCCTGGATGCCTGCCGGCTGTTCCGGGCACCGGCCGAAGAAAAGGGAATCACGCTCGACGGCCGCGGGCCGGAGCGCCTCGCACTTTCCGGCGACATCCGCCTCATTCAGCGTCTGGTCGGCAATCTGCTCGACAACGGCATCAAATACACGGGCGAAAACGGTCGCGTGGATGTCACGGTGCGCTCCTCGGCCGGCAGCCGGGTGGAGATCGAGGTGCGGGACACCGGCCCCGGTATTTCCGCAACCGATCTGCCGCATGTCTTCGAGCGCTTCTACCGCGGGGATCCCAGTCGCTCTCGGACCGGCGCCGGCCTGGGCCTGAGCTTCGCCCGCGCCGTCGCCCGCGCCCACGGCGGGGAGATTACGGCCGCAAGCTCACCGGGAGAGGGAAGCACCTTCACCGTAACACTGCCGGTCCGCCCGGGTAAGCCTGAGATGGCCCCCCGATGACGATCGCCCGCAAACAGCATCCCGCAAGTCTGTGCCTGTTTTGCCTTGGCGCCATCCTGCTGTGGGCGTTACCGGTGTTGTGCTGCGGGGAAGAGGACTGGCAACGGTTCGAACGGCGGGTGCGGGACGATCAGATCTCGCATGAAGAGGGTCTAAGGGAGATCCGCCGCTGGTGGGACGTGCTGCAGCACGCCTACCCCGCCGAGCGCTTTGACGGCCGTCTGTTTTTCCCCGTGAAGGGCTACGGCCTGAAGCACGTGGGGGGCAGAAACGGGAGCGGATACAGACCCAGCCGCTACCAGTTCGTCGGCCCCACACGGCGCATCGGACATCCGGCCCAGGACATCTTCGTCTATGACGGCAACCAGGACAACCTTGACGATCGCACCGGAAAACCCGTTGAGATACTGGCCATCGCCGATGGGATCGTGCTGTCCACCTCCGAGGGGTGGACGCCGGAGCTGCCGTCAAACGGAAATGGAAACGGAAAGCGCGGCGGCAATTACGTCTGGGTCTACCACCCGGCCCTGCGGCTGTTTGCCTACTATGCGCACCTGCAGGATATACGGGTCGCTCTATGTGAACGGGTTTCCGGCGGCCAGACGATCGCAACCTTGGGCCGCACCGGCACCAACGCCTACTCCGAGCGCGCTCCGACCCACCTGCACCTCATGCTCCTGCGGGCCAAGGACATGGCGCCCATCAATGCGTATCCGCTGTTTAACCACTCTGGTAGATAGGTTGAAGGCTATTATATTAACTCCCAGCCATCGAAGTTCTGGTTTCCCACGGAAAGGGTATCCGGGAACGAGGTTGAAGCATCATGGCGCAAGATTCGAAATCCGCTGATTTTATGCCCCGGAAGCCCATCCACGTCATTATCGAACCGATCCGGCACTTCATGCACATCGAGTCGGCCAGCGGGGGGGTGCTCCTGGCGGCCGCGGCCGTCGCCCTCGCCGCCGCCAACTCGCCGCTGGGAGAAACCTATCTCGGGTTCTGGCAGCAACCGTTCGGCTTCCGGTTGGGCGGTTTTCACCTGGAGTTCTCCGTGCAGCAGTGGATCAACGACTTTCTCATGGCGATCTTTTTTTACGTGATCGGTCTCGAGGTCAAACGCGAGCTGGTGATCGGCGAGCTCCGCGAATTCCGGCGCGCGGCGCTGCCCCTCGCAGCGGCTCTCGGCGGCATGATCGTGCCGGCGGCAACCTACCTGCTGCTGCAGCACGGGACCCCGGGCGAGCGCGGCTGGGG
Organism: Desulfobacterales bacterium; assembly: GCA_035467535.1. Lineage (GTDB taxonomy): Bacteria > Desulfobacterota > Desulfobacteria > Desulfobacterales > SpSt-501 > SpSt-501. Next base: position 783 of record DATITS010000253.1, on the reverse strand, counting down.
CATTCCCATGGCGACGGACATCGCCTTCGTGGTGGGCTGCCTGGCGGTGCTGGGATCCCGCATCCCCGTGAGCTTGAGGATCATGCTGCTCTCGCTTGCCATCGCCGACGACATCGGCGCCATCTTGGTGATCGCCATCGGCTACACCGGCAACGTCGATTGGGCCGCCCTGGCCGCAAGTGTTGCCGCCATCGCCATCATCGTCGGTTGCATGTGGCTGGGGGTGCGCAACAAGGCGATCTACCTGTTCCTGGCGCTCTGGGTCTGGTACGCGGTGCACGCCTCCGGCATCCATGCCACCATCGCCGGGGTTATCGTCGGCTTTCTCACCCCGGCGCGGGCACGGATCAGCGAGCGGCGCCTCGGTCAGATCATCGACAACGCCTTGCATTTCATGCGCGGGGAGGGCTGGCGCGCCGCCAATGAGCGTTACGCCGTGCTGCGCCAGATGGAGCGTGCGGCGCGCGGCTCCATTGCGCCGCTCGAGCGCTTCGAAACTGGCCTGCACCCGTGGGTGGGGTTCGCGATCATGCCGCTGTTCGCCCTGGCGAATGCGGGCGTGCGGTTCGAGCCTGCGGATCTGGCCGACCCGGTGGCAGTGGCCGTGATGCTGGGGCTGGTGATCGGCAAGCCGATCGGGGTGCTCCTGTTCAGCTGGCTTGCGGTCAAAACCGGGCTGGCCCGGCTGCCGATCGGCGTCACCTGGGCGGCCGTGGCCGGCGGCGGTTTTTTAGCCGGAATCGGGTTCTCCATGGCCATCTTCATCGCCGAACTGGCGCTGCA
>DATITS010000252.1:0-15158 GCA_035467535.1 Desulfobacterales bacterium | reverse complement strand
ATCCAGGGCGCGGTGAACATCTTCTCCTGGGCCGAGGAGAGCATGCCGCCCCAGCTCGGCGTCGGCGGCTGAACCCCCAGTCCCAGAAAAGATAAAGCGGCTTCCACGAGGATGGCCCCGGCAACACCCAGGGTGGCGACGACCAGGATCGGCCCCATGATGTTGGGCAGGATCTGGGTGAACATGATCCTCCCCCGGCCGTACCCCAGCGCCCGTGCGGCCTTGACGTAGTCCAGGGACTTGGCCGAGAGGACCTGGGAGCGGGTGATCCGGCAGGAGTACGCCCAGTTGGTGAGGCCCAGCGCCACGAACACGTTGAGCAGACCGGGCCCGAGAAGGGCCATGACCGCCAAGGCGAAAACGATGGACGGGATGGCCAGCATGATGTTGGTGAGTCCCATGACCCAATCGTCCCACCACCGTCCGAAGAACCCGGCGGTCAGTCCCAGGAAGATGCCGATCAGGCTGTTCAGCCCCTGGCTGATCAAGCCCACGGACAGCGAGATCTGCGCCCCGTAGATAATCCGGGAGAGAATGTCCCGTCCCTGCGCGTCGGTCCCGCACCAGAACTTGGCGCTGGGCGGCTCGTCCGAATAGAGCAGGTTGGCATCGTCGACCGGGTGATACGGGGCGAGCCAAGGCGCCAGGAGGGCCGTAAGAACGACCGTCAGGGTGATGGCCCCGCCCACGAGCAGGTTCGTTCGCTGCAGGAGCTTTCGTAAGCCCGGTCTCATCGGTACTCGATTCTCGGGTCGATGACGGCGTAGAGAAGGTCCACGGCCAGGTTGACCAGTAGAAAGACAAGGACCAGGAACATGATGCAGCCCTGGGTTACGGGGATGTCGCGCTGAAAGATGGAGTCCACCAGGAGGGACCCCACCCCGGGCCAGCTGAAGAGCTTCTCGACGATGACCGTGTGCCCCATGAGCCCACCGAATTGAAGACCGGCCGTGGTCAGCAAAAGGATCAGGGCATTGCGCAGCACATGCTTGCGGTTCACGACGATCGCCGGCAGCCCTTTGGCCTGGGCCGTGCGAATGTAGTCGGTGTTGAGGATTTCCATCACGGCCGCGCGGGTGGTCCGGGCCAGAAGGGCCATGTAACCGACACCCAACGTGACCCCCGGGAGGATGATGTTGCGCAGGGCGCCGTCGCCGTACCCCTGCGGAGGCAGGATGGGCAGCTTGACCGCAAAGAAAAACATCAGCAGCAGGCCCAGCCAGAACTGGGGCAGACTCACACCTGAAACCGCACCGATCATCGAACCGGTGTCGGCCCACGACCCCTGGCGCAGCGCCGAGTAAAACCCCAACGGAACGCCCAGGCACACGGCAATGCCCATGGCGACCACCGCCAGCTTGATGGTCGGCCAGATGCGCGCGGCCAGCAGTCCCGCCACGGGCTCGCGCCGAAGAAAAGACTTGCCCAGATCACCCACCAGCAGTCTGCTCATGTAGTCCAGGTAGCGGGTGTACAGCGGCTGGTCCAGCCCCCATTCCTTCTTCATCAGCTCGATGTAGGTGGCGTCGACGTTGGTGTCCTGGGCGCCGCCGGCCATGAGAGCAGCGTTGCCCGGTAGGACATTCAGGAGCAGGAAGAGGATCAGGGTGATGCCGACAATGGTCGGGATGAATTGGATCAGTCGGCGCAAGGCGTAAGCGGCCATCGATAATTGCCCGAAAAGCGAATCGCCCCGCCCCGGCCAGTCTTGAAAGGTGCCGGGGCGGGGCTCGTGGTCAGACAGACATACGTGAGATGCCTTCTACTTCAGCTTGGCCCGCGGCGAGCCGTCGTCGACCCAAACCTCCGTCATGTCCTGAAACATCATCTCGATGGCCACGGGCTTCAGACCATGGACCCAGGGCTGCTGCGCCATGACCGCCTTGTTGTAGTTGAAAAACCAGAGGGGCGGGTCGTCAAAGAGCAAGTTGTTGGCCTTCTTGAAGAGATCGAGCTTCTTGGCCGGATCGCGCTCGGCCGCGGCCTGCTTGAGCAGCTTGTCGAATTCCGGGTTTTTGTAGTCGAAATAATTCCCACCGGCCCTCGTGTTCTCCGAGGAGAAGCGGTTCAGGGTCCCCAGGATGTCCGGCCCCGAACCCATGGACCAGATGAACGTCTGGAACTCCCCGTTCTTGAGTCGCTCCACCATGGCGGCCCCTTCCATCTGCTGGATCTTGAGGGTGATGCCGATCTCCTTAAGAAAGGGCAGCATGGCCTCGTATACTACAACGCCCCAACTGTCGTTGCCGGTGCCGATGGCCTGATCGATGGCGAACCCGTTGGGGTAGCCGGCCTTGGCCATGAGTTCCTTGGCCTTCTTGGGGTCATACGGGTAGGGCTTGCTGGTTTTGTCGAAGGCGGCCGAACTGGTGGGCAGCCAACTCGTCGCCAGGAAGGCCTTGTCCTTGAGGAGCTTCTTGATGATCAGGTCCCGGTCGACGGCGTAGTTGATGGCCAGCCGAACTTCCTTTTTCTTGAAGGGTTCGAAATCCATGTTGAACGCAACGCCACGGGTGAACATCTCCGCCACCTCGATCAGGTGCTTGGAGATGGCCGGGTCGTTCTTGTAGGCCTCGTACTGGGCCCCCCCCACGATGGTGGCGTCCAGGTCTTTGGCCCTGAAGGCCATGTCCCGAGCCGACGCCTCGCTGGCGATCCGGTACACCACCTTGTCCAAGAGGGGGCGGCCCGCCATGAAGAAGTCAGGAAACTTTTCAAGGACGATCTCGCTGCCCTTGACCCAGCTCAAAAACTTGAAAGGACCGCAGCCCACCGGCGCGCTGGTGTTAAAGGCGTCCTCCTTGCCTTCCACGGCCTCCTTGGGGACGATGGCCGTGCCCGGTTCGCGCAGGCTGAAGCTGGGGTCCACGGGGTCGGCCAAGGTCATCTGGAGCGTGAAATCGTCGACCTTCTTGAGCCCGCTGATCGCCTGCGCCTTCCCGTCGATCACATCGCCGGCGCCCTTGATCATCCGCACGAAACGCACCGAGGGGCTCTTCAGGTTGGGGTCGGCGATGCGGTTGTACGAGTAGATGATGTCGTCGGCCTTCATCAAACGGCCGTTATGGAACTTCACGTTCTTGCGCAAGTGGTAGGTATAGGTCAGTCCGTCGGCGGAGACGTCCACCTGGGTGGCCAGGTCCAGAGCCGGCATGCTTTTGTCCGGATCCCAGCGGTAGAGGGAACGATAAATGTTCATGAGGACCAGGAATTCCTGGATACGCGTGCACTTGTGGGGATCCAGGCCCAAAAGGTCCCCGCCGTACGGTGCCATGAAGTTCAGTGTCCCGCCGGGCCTGGGGGTCTGGGCCGCAGCCGGGACCACGAACAATGCGATCAAGATGATTGCCAACACCGACTTCTTCATGATCCTCTTCTCCCTTCTGATGTGAGTGGGGTTGGGGGGTCGGGGAAACGCTCGATAAAAGTACTTCACACCATCTCGGCTGGAAGTCAATAGGAAATTTGGTCAAAACATAGCTGTTGACAGGCCAGGTTTTTTGTCGTTAAGGAGTCCATTCCACTCTGCAGGGAAAACGCATGTACGATATTCTCATCCGACGGGCGAACATCGTCGACGGCGCCAATTCCGAGGAGTTCAAGGGGGATGTGGCCGTGGCAGACGGCCGGTTCGTCGCCGCGGCCTCCCGGCTGGAAGGCGACGCCGTGCGGCGCATAGACGCCGACGGGCTGGCGCTGGCCCCGGGATTCATCGACATTCACTGTCATTCCGACCGCTACCACATCGAACACCCCGACGGCGAGATCAAGCTCCGCCAGGGCGTGACCCTGGAGATGGTGGGCAACTGCGGGGCCTCCTTGGCCCCCCTGGTGGCGGAAAGGGCCCGGGAGGCTGTCGACCACGCGGTGGGCGGATCGGGGCGCTTCAAGGGTACCGTCGACTGGCTGGGGTATGGCCAGTACGCTGCGAAGGTCGCGGCCGCAAGGCCGATCGTGAATGTCATGGGGCTGGTGGGCCATGGCACTCTGCGCATCGCCGCCATGGGGTTCGCGGCGCGGCCGGCGAAACCCAACGAACTGGCGCGCATGGAGGCGCTGCTGGACGAGGCCATGGCCGAGGGTGCGGCCGGCATGTCCAGCGGGCTGTATTACGCCCCCGGCCTTTTCGCCACAACCGAAGAGGTGGTGGCCTTGTCCCGGGTCGTGGCGCGCCGAGGCGGCTACTATGCCACCCACCTGCGCAACGAAGCCGAGGGCCTGCTGGATTCTCTGGACGAGGCGATCACCATCGGCCGCGCGGCCGGCGTTCCGGTGCACGTCTCACACCTCAAAGCGGCCGGGTGGCGCAACTGGCACCTGGCCGCAGCGGCGGTCTCCCGCATCGAGGCCGCACGGGCCGAGGGGCTGGACGTGACCGTCGATGTGTATCCGTATCACTTCTCGAGCACCTCGCTTCTGACCGTCATTCCACCCTGGGCGCTGGACGGCGGGGTCCCGGCCCTTCTGCCGCGCCTCGCCGAGCGCGCGGCCAGAGCAAAAATCATCGGCCAGATCAAGGACGGCCTGCCGGGCTGGGAGAACATCTTCCACAATGCCGGCTGGGAAAAGATCATCATATCCGCCGGGAGCAGCACCGAGGGCCGCCTGCTGGAAGGCCGCTCGATCGCCGACATCGCCGGCGCGGCCGGCAAAGATCCCTTCGAATGTGCGCTGGACATCATTGCCGGTGAACAAGGGGCGGTGAGCATCATCGCCGGCTCCATGAATGAAGACAATGTCGCCCGGTTCATCCGTCTCCCCTTTGCCATGATCGGATCGGACGGCTCCCCCAACGAGGGAAAGCCCCACCCCCGGGTGTACGGCACCTTCCCCCGGGTCGTGCGCCGCTTCGTGCGCGAACTCAAGGCGTTGAGCCTGCCCGAGGCCGTGCACAAGATGACGGGGATGACCGCGGCCCGCCTGGGATTGGGCGCCTTCGGCCGGATTGCCGCCGGTGCCCGGGCGGATGCGGTGCTGTTCGACCCCGAGCGCTTTGCCGACACGGCGACCTTCGACGATCCCCGCCGCCGCCCGGTGGGGGTGAGGGCGGTGCTCGTGGCCGGACGGTTGGTCCTGGACGGGGACACGGCCACGGGGGAGCGGCCCGGTGTTTTCGTCCGTGCCCGCGCCACAGAATAGAAAGCGATTTTAAGCCACGTGAAAGAGGCGACCGACAATCCTTTGGCAACCGCCGCGCTGCTGGCCGTGGAGAACCTCCAGACCCACTTCCTCACGTTCGAAGGGGTGGCCAAGGCCGTGGACGACGTCACGTTCGATTTGGGCGGGGGCGAGACCCTCGGGCTGGTAGGCGAGAGCGGGTGCGGCAAAAGCGTCACCGCGCTTACCGTCATGGGATTGATCAAGAAGCCGCCCGGCCGCATCGCCGGCGGCCACATCCGCTTCAAGGGACAGGATCTGCTCTCCCTGTCCCCCGCCGAGATGCGGCACATTCGCGGCAACCGCATCTCCATGATCTTCCAGGAACCCATGACATCTCTCAACCCGGTGTACACCGTGGGAGACCAGATCGCCGAGATGTTCGTGTTCCACTGTGGAACCGGGCGGAAGGAGAGCTGGGAGCGAGCCATCGAGATGCTCCGGAAGGTCCAGATTCCAAGCCCTGAAAAGCGCGCCCACGAGTATCCCCACCAGCTTTCGGGCGGCATGCGCCAGCGGGCCATGATCGCCATGGCGTTGGCCTGCGACCCGGAGATCCTCATTGCCGACGAGCCGACCACCGCCCTGGACGTGACCATTCAGGCCCAGATCCTCGAACTCATGATCCAGCTCAAGCAGGATACCGGGGCTGCGATCATCATGATCACGCATGACTTGGGGGTCATCGCCGAAACGGCCCAGCGCGTGGTGGTCATGTACGCCGGCCGAGTGGTGGAAGAGGCGTCCACGCCGGCGCTCTTCGAAGAACCGCTGCACCCTTATACCCAGGGGCTGTTGCGCTCCGTGCCGCGGATGGGTCACCGCGCCCGGCACGGACGGGAGCGGTTGGCCGAGATCAGCGGCGTGGTGCCGAGCCTGTACGAGTTGCCCGAAGGGTGCACGTTTCACCCCAGGTGCCGCGAGGCCGATAAGATCTGCCGCCGCCAGGTGCCCGAAATAAAGGAGTTGGGCGGCGGACGACGTATCCGGTGCTGGCGCAGAGAGTGATGGATTTCATGGGACATCTGCTCGAGGTGGAGAACCTCAAAGTGCATTTTCCCGTCAAGCGGGGAGTCCTATCCCGTACGGTCGGGTACGTCCACGCGGTGGACGGTGTCAGCCTGCACGTCGGCAAGGGGGAGACATTGGGCATCGTCGGCGAAAGCGGCTGCGGCAAGACGACCACGGGCATGGCGATACTGCGCCTCATTGAGCCCACCGGCGGGCGGGTGAGCTTCGAGGGCGTCGACCTCACCACCCTGGCCGGCAGCCAACTGACCGAGCTGCGCACGCGCATGCAGGTCATTTTTCAGGATCCTTTCTCCTCGCTCAACCCGCGCATGACCGTCAGGCACATCCTGGGCGACCCCATGCGGATTCACGGCCTGTATCCCGGCCGGCAGTCTGAAGAGCGGGTCGCTTATCTGATGGAGAAAGTCGGGCTGACCCCCGAGCAGGGCAACCGTTACCCCCATCAGTTTTCAGGCGGGCAGCGCCAGCGCATCGGCATCGCCCGAGCCCTGGCCCTCGCGCCGCAGCTCATCATCGGGGACGAGCCCGTCTCGGCCCTGGACGTGAGTATTCGGGCCCAGATCATCAACCTGCTCATCGACCTGCAGGCGGAATTTTCCCTCTCCTACATCATCATCTCCCACGACCTGGCGGTCGTGGAGCATATCTGCGACCGCATCGCCGTGATGTACTTGGGGAAGATCGTGGAGCTGGCTTCTTTCAAAGACCTCTACGCGGCCCCGCGCCACCCTTACACCCAGGCCCTGATGTCCGCCGTGCCCACGACGGATCCCCGGGCGCGCCAGCAACGCATCATTCTCACCGGCGACGTGCCCAACCCCATCGACCCGCCTCAGGGCTGCCGCTTTCATCCCCGCTGTCCCCGCAAGTTCGGGCCCTGCGCCGAAAGCGAGCCGCCGCTCCAGGAAACCGCCCCCGGCCACTCGGCGGCCTGTTTTCTCTTTCAGTGAACCCTGCGTTTCCAAAACCAGACGATGAATTCCCAAAAGAGGCCTGGGGACATTCGTGCAGAACTTGTTGAACCCACGTTGAACGATCCGGCCGATTCACATCGAGGCCCGCCGGGGTCTGCCTCCGCATGGGCCGCCGCAATCTTTTCCCCGGCCGTCTCATTGGCAGAACAAAAACCCGATCAATGAAGGACGGGAAACTTCTCGCGCTCCCAGCCGCTGATGCCCTGCCGCAAATTAAAGATGCGCTTGAAGCCGTTGTCGATCAGGATCTTCGCGGCGACGGTGCTGCGGTTGCCGGTGGCGCAGTAGATCAGAAGGTCCTTGTCTTTGTGGCCCGCGATTTCCTGCCAGCGGGTCTGCAACTGCTGAAGCGGGATCAGCACGGAGTCCTTCAGGTGGCCGCGGCTGTATTCGCCCGGGGTGCGCACGTCCAGAACGAGTGGCGCGATGTTCCGGATCAGCTCGGCGGCCTGCTTCGGAGTGACTTCCTGGTAGTTCGCCTGCTGGTAGTCGACGACAAAAATGGACCCCGTGGCCGTTCCCAAGACGAAGGGGAACACGCCGGATTTTTCCATCTTGAAGTAAGGGGCTTCATCGAGATTTCCGATAAGCCTCTGCTGGATGGATAGATCCGGAATCGAAAGGACCGCCTCCGTCACCGAGCCCGGGAGTTTGAACTTGATGTAATCGCCCCTGAAAACGGTCAGGTTCACGCCCCGGGACCCTTCCGCGACATTCAGCACCCTGAACCCGCCGACGATGTCGCCGGAGACCGGTGGGCTTTTCGAAAAAACGTCAGCCCGTGCAGGTGAAAGGCCAGGTCCAACAAGAACCGATGACAGGATCAGTGTGGCAAGAACGATCTTTTTCATTTTTTCTCCCTCCCACCGCGCAAGCGGTGACCGGTAGGGGAGACCCCGGCAACGCATTGGGCGTCGTTATAAGAAAAAGCCACGCATGGCGTGGCTTTTTAACATGGTCCCTCAAAGTGATGAATCCATCACCCCTTGCCGGCCGATTTGTTGTAAAGCGGCGAGATGTCGCGCAGGGTGGTCACCACGGTCTTGAGCGATTTCAGGAAACGGCTGACGTCCTCCGCGGTGTTGTCGATGCCGAAGGCGATCACGAGGGTCCCCTGGGCATCCTCGTGGCTCAGGCCGATTGACAGCAGCACGTGCGAGGCGCGCAGCGAACCGGTGGCGCACGCCGAGCGGGTCGAGACACCGATGCCCTCGTCATCCAGCATGAGCATGACGCTCTCGCCCTCGACATACTTGATCGACGCCGAGACCAGGTGCGGCAGGCTGTGCACCGGGTGGGTGTTGATGAGAATTTCGTCCAGAACGTTCGGCAACTCGCGCAGGAATTTGTCCTTCAACCCCTTCAGATAGGCATAGCGCGTGTGGATGTCCCTTTGGGCGATTTCGGCGGCCGTGCCCATGCCGATGATGCCGAGCAGATTTTCCGTGCCGGCACGCTTGTTGTTTTCCTGCACCCCGCCGTCGAAAATCGGAAAAATCTTCACCCCGCGCCGCACGTACAGGCCGCCGACGCCCGTCGGGCCATAGAAGGTGTTCGAGGCAATGCTCACCAGGTCGGCCCCGACCGCCTTGACGTCGAAGGGCACGATGCCGACCGAGTCCACGGCATCAACGTGGAAGATGATCTTCTTCTCCCGGGCGATTTTGGCGATCTCCTCCACGGGCTGGATCGTGCCGGTCTCGTTGTTGCTGTGCATGACGGAGATCAGGATGGTCTGCGGCGTGACGGCCTCGGCCACATCCTGCGGGTTCACCCGGCCCTTGTCGTCCACGGACAGCGAGGTCACGGTGAAGCCATCGGATTTGAGCCGGCGCAGGCTGCGAATCACGGCGTTGTGCTCGATGTTGGTGGTAACGATGTGCTTGCCCTTGTCGGCGTTGGCCATGGCCACGCCCTTGACGGCATGGTTGTCGGACTCGGTGCCGCCCGAGGTGAAAACGACTTCTTTCGGGCTGTCGGCATGGATCAGCCCGGCCACCTGCTCGCGCGCTTTTTCCAGGGCGGCCGCCGCTTCCTCGCCGGCCCGGTGCTGGCTGGAGGGATTGTGATAGTCGTGCTGGATCGCCGCGATCATCGCCTGCTTGACTTCCGGCAGCAGTGGGTTGGACGAAATATGATCCAAGTTGATGTACTTCATGCGCAGAGCTCCCTTCCCTTTCCCGTGTCATCAACGCGTATATAGTGCAGCGCCAAAATTGGGACTCTCATGACCGCCGGGCTTCGATTATGACGTCGCAAGAGGCCCAAGTTCAAGGCGCGCGAGTACCCGCGGAGTGAGGCGTACTCCCTGTACGCCGCAGCGACCGCGGCACGAAGCGCAACGCCGAAATTGGGGCTCTCACGACAACCCGGCCTCGCGATGACTTCGTAAGAGGCCCAAGTTCAAGGCGCGCGAGTACCCGCGGAGTGAGGCGTACTCCCTGTACGCCGCAGCGACCGCGGCACGGAAGCGCAACGCCGAAATTGGGGCTCTTACGAAGTCATCCGTGATCTTCCTTGAGGTCGTGCTGACAGGCATCGCAAAACGTCACACCGTCGTCGATCTCGACGTCGCAGTAGGGGCAGTAGCACTTGTCGCCGTGGGAGTGCTCGTGCTCGTCTTTGCGCTTGAGGATGGGCCGCGTAACCCCCGCCTTGCGGTCCTCGTAGTCTTTGATGGCCATCTGCAGGGCGTCCGCGCCGAGGTTGGAGCAATGCAGCTTGTTCTTCGGCAGCCCTTCCAGGGCCTCGGCCACGTCCTTGTTGGTGATTTTCCGGGCCTCGGCCAGATCCTTGCCCTTGGCGATCTCGGTCAGCATGCTGGAGACAGCAATGGCCGAGCCGCACCCGAAGGTCTGAAACTTGATATCCTCGATGCGCTCGTCCCGGATTCTGAGGTAGATCGTCATCATGTCCCCGCACAGGGGGTTGCCGACCTCGCCGACCCCGTCCGCGTTCTCGATGGTACCCACGTTTCTGGGGTTGCGGAAATGGTCCATCACGACCTTGTTGTACATCATGGCCTCGTCTCCTCTCCTCTTTATATACTCGCGGTTAGGCGGAAGAATAATCACTCGAATTGTTTAGTAAAGCATCCGCCAGCCCCGACGTCAATGGATAACCCGCACCGTGCCCCCCGGAGGCGGCATCTCTTTCACGGCCAACGACGTCCGGCGGTGTTATAGCTTGATTTGAAGCCGTCCGCAATCATCCCGAACCGGGGTGCCGCCCGTTTGACTTATGGAAGGCAAACGAATAAACTCAAGCGCAATTTTTCACATCGGCACCCACAAGGCGAACCGGTTTGATGGCATTCACCCCACGAGTCAAAATTGCGCTCCTATCCGCATCGGTTGCGGCCTTTTTTCTGGTGGTCCTCCTGGTGGTCCTCCCCACGGTTTTGGTCAACCGACCCGAAATCCGCGCGGCCTTGCAACAGCGGTTGAGCGCCATGATCGGCGGCGAGCTCGCCTTCGACATGATCAAGCTCACGCTGCTCCCCAGGCTCTGCGCCACCGTCGGTCATCCACGTCTGGACATGCCTGACAACGTCTCCGCCCGGGCGGTCGATATCGACGTGTGCATCAAACTCCTGCCGCTCTTGCGCGGCAGGGTGGTGGTCGACTCCATCAAGGTGCAAGCGCCAGAAATCCATCTGCCGATAGCCGGAATCGATTCCGCCGGCAGCGGCCCGGGTTTTCCCGACCCCCGCCTGCTGTTGGCACGGATGGCCGACTGGGTGAAGCAGGTCCCCGAATCCGCGATCGAAATCCGCGACGGCCGAGTGGAACTCGCCGGACCCGGCGGGCACCGTTTTGAATTCCGCAAGCTGGCTCTTCGGTTTCATCACAGCGGCGCAGGAATGGAGTGGGCGCTTCAGGGCGAATCCGATGTCCTGAAAGCGTTTTCCTCGCGCGGCCGATTGGAGACGGACTCTCTCAAGGGGACTGCCACGTTTCAGGCCACCGATTTCAGGCCTCAGCCCCTTCAGGCGTTCTTCCTGCCGGAATCACCCTTTCAAATCCTCGATTCGCGGCTGGACCTGGACCTGTCGGTTGTCCTGGAAGGGCCGGGCCGGGCAACCGCCAAGATCACGGGATCAGCGCCGACGCTGGCCTTCGCCTACAACCGTCGGGAGGCACACGTGAGCGTCGACCGGTTCAGCGCGCAGCTGGAGCTTTCGGAAAAACGCCTGGCCGTTTCGATATCCGAGTTTTCGGCCCGCACCCCCCTGGCAACGCTTGAACTCACCTTCGCAATCGACGAGGAGGCGCATCCCAAAATCGACATCGACCTCAAAGGCCGCGGCGATCTGGCCGGCGCGCGTGATGTCACCCTGGCCATGCTGCATGAAATCCCGGAAGCCCTGCTCGTCTGCGACATCATGCGCAGCGGAGACGCCCCCCACATCCATGTGAACCTGCACGGAGACTCGTGGGACGAGTTGGCCGACCTGAACAACCTGCTGATCGAAGGGCGCCTGGAAAACGGCAATGTGTACATCCCGTGGATCGATCTTGACGTGAACGAAGTTTCCGGGGATGTCCTGATCGCAGGGGGAATCCTGGAAGGCCAAGGCCTGAAGGGCCACTACAAGGGGACCCGCGGCGAAAACGGAACGCTGCGCGTGGGCCTCTCCTCGGCCGACCCGGTTCTCCAGCTCGACATTTTTGCCCGCGCTGAACTCCCGGCGCTGCCGTCATTGCTGGCGCGGATAGTCCCCGACCCGGAGTTTCGCAAGCAGGTGGCGCTCGTCCAGGGATTCTCCGGCACGGCCCAGGGAACCTTGCGGCTTGACGGCACCCACACGGATGTCGACGTCAACGTGCAGGCCTCCGATTTAGACGTAGAAGCACGCCACCAGCTCATCGCCTACCCGATTCGGTTTCAGGGCGGCGAATTTGCCTATGATGGGAATTCGATCACGCTACGCGGGGTGGATTTAACCATTGGCAACTCCAAGCTGTTCAAGCACGACTTGACTATCGGGCTCAATGGGGATCTTCCCCTGGAGAGCAGCTCGCCCAAAGCCGTTGTCGATGTGGCGGAAATACTCAACCTGTTTCGGGACCAGCCGCCGTTCAACGATATGCGACGCCTGGAGGGTGTCCTCACCTTCAACGACTGGCAACTCAGGGGTCAGGCATTTTCCCCGTCCACCTGGATGCTGGTGTCCGCCGGAACCATGCAGGACCTGGCATTTGAATCGGAGCTTCTGCCCGGCCTCCTGAGCTTGCCTTCGGGAAGTTTTGACTGGCAGGGTTCGTCGATCCGTTACGAGAGTGCAAAGGGGACCTTCAACCGCTCCGAGATAAAAGAGCTTACGGTCGAAGCGGATTGGACAGGGCCGACCCGGGTGCAACTTCGAGCATTAGAGCTGAACGCTTCGATCGCTGACATCTCCCAGATCATGCAATCTTTCCCGCAGACGGCGAGCTATGCCGCGGCATTTTACCCCATGAACGGCACAGCCCGGATGCAGGATGTCAGGTACCAAGCGACGCTTGTCCAGGAAGGCCCGAGGCTCGACAAATTAACTGCCGTATTGAAGGACTCCGTGATCTCATCTGCGGCAATAGACCTTCCTCTCACCATAGCCTCCGGGGAAATTGTCTGGCAGGGATCGTCCCTCGCATTGAACGACCTCAACGTCGTTTTAGGTACATCCAGCGTGCGCCGGCTCTTCTTGGCTTTCGACTGGGGCGCCGGGGACCGCTTCGAGATCCGGACCGACGAGGCCACCGTCGAGTGCGGCGAGATCTATCCGTTGCTTTCCCTTCTGCCCGGCCTGAGGGGCCTGCGGGAGGATGTTTCCGGCATCGAGGGCAACGTCGAGATCACCGGCTTCGGCCTCTCCGGCCGGATCAGTGGCTCGGCAGCCTGGAACCTGCACGCCGACTCCCGGCTGAACCACATGCTCATCACCACCACCTTTCTGGAGGAACCCATCCGGGTCCGGCTCGGAAGGCTCAAGGCGGAGGAGACCGCAGCGGGGGCACCCGGAGGCACTGTCCTGCACGTAGAAGATTTCCAGACGAGCACGGGGTCCAACCGCGTGATGGCGAGCGGGGAAATCCGGCTCGCGTCCGAGGAGATCGCGCTCGATCTCAGCCTGACAGCCGAATCCATCGACTGGAACGAGATTCAAACCCTGTCCGACCGCCTCTCCCGGCGCCAACCGACGGAAGGCCGGCCGGTGAAGGGCCGCATCGGCCTGCGCGCGGAGGCTTTCAAAATCGGCGACTATGACTTCCACCCGCTGGTGGCAGAGGCTGTGCTCACGCCCGGAGGCACGACGGTGGCGATCGAGCGGGCCGATCTGTGCGGCATCGTGCTGATCGGCCGGCTCACATTCGCAAGCGGCCGGCTGAACGCCTTCATAGTCCCGGTGGCCGACAACACGCTGCTCGACCACACGCTCACCTGCCTCTCCGAGGAGAAAGCCATGGCCTCGGGCCGCTTCAACCTCGACGGGGCGCTCCAGGTCAACGCGCCGCCGGCCGAGTTCCTGAAGGCGCTCACCGGCAACCTCGAGGCTGTCTCCGAGGACGGCCGTTTCCTGCGCTCCAACCTGTTCGCAAAGATCCTCGGTCTGATCAACATCACCGAGATCTACCGCGGCACGCTCCCCGACCTGACCGGCGAGGGGCTGGAATACAAGCGCATGAAGCTGTCGAGCGAATTCCGCGACGGCAAGCTCGTTGTCAACGGCTGGAGTCTCGACGGCCCCAGCCTCTGGATGGGGGCCCGCGGCGAGATCAACCTGATTGATCACACGCTGCACCTCTTCGTCTTGGTCTCGCCGTTCAAGACCGTGGACCGCATCATCAATTCCATACCGGGCCTGCGCTGGATCCTCGGCGGCCGCCTGGTGGCGATCCCCATGGAAGCCCGGGGCGACCTGTCCGACCCCGAGGTCATCCCCATGGCCCCGACGGCGGTGGCCCAGAGCCTCCTGGACCTGCTGGGACGCACCATCCGTCTGCCGCTGCACATCATTCAACCGCTGATACCCGGCCTGGATGAAAGCGTCGACATCGACGGGGACTCCATCGTCAAAAGGAAATAAGCGCGGAAGACCATCGCCGGCGCAGCGCTTGACTTTTCCGATCCCCGCCTAACAATAAGCTTCACGATCGTTGATCGACAACCTCAACCCCATAGACAACCCATACGGAGGCAGTTATGGCATATACGTGCAAGTCCTGCGGTGCCGTGGCCAAGGAGCCCGGGCACCTCTGCAACCCCTGCGGCGACAAGACCAAGTGCAGCTTTTGCGGAACCCCGGCGGCGGATGCCAAGCATGTGTGCAAAGACAAGCTGGCGGCCATGAAATTCGTCTGCGACGGGTGCGGCCGGGTGGCGATGGAGAAGGAGCACCTCTGCAAACCGGCCCCGATCGGCGGATGACCCTGACACGAACGAACGGGCGGTCTTACGACCGCCCGTTCGGTAATCTCCGATGACGTCCCGCAGCCTTCAGTTCGAACAGGGCCCAATCCGGCCGCCCAACGAGGCACAAAGCCTGCTGTTGCGCTTCACCCGCAACTGCCCGTGGAACCAGTGTCTCTTCTGCCCGGTTTACAAGAAGCGAACGTTTTCACTGCGCTCGATCGCGGAGATCAAGGCGGATATTGAAACCGCCCGGGAGATTGCGGACGAGATCCGCGGCGTCTCGCAGCAGCTGGGCTACGAAGGCGCCGTCACGGATGCGGTGATCAGCACCGTGCTTTCCAACCCCGCTCATTCCAGCAGCTACCGCAGTGTTGCCGTCTGGATGTACTACCGGACCGGCGCCTGCTTTCTCCAGGACGCGGACAATCTCATCATGCGGACCGACGACCTGGTCGAGGCGCTCACGTTTTTGCGCCGCACCTTCCCGGAGATCAAGCGGGTGACCACCTATTCGCGCTCCCGCACGGTCGCCCGCAAGCCGGCCGACGCGCTGAAGCGGATTCGGGAAGCCGGCCTCGACCGGGTGCACATCGGGCTCGA